>CAMWUW010000016.1 GCA_947177525.1 uncultured Bacteroidales bacterium
AAAGGCGGGAATAAGTACAGCTGCAACTTCACTTTTTATCATTGAAGCAAACGGAAGCTCCACAAATCCGTTGGAAAATTCTGCAAATGCGCCAGTCCCCCACCAGCGGCTTACAAAAAACTGAGGAGCAGACTGATACAATATCCCCCATATCCCGGCGACAAACAGAGCTGAAGAATAGTTATACAAATCCCTGAAACACAATGAAGACGGTATATTCTTCACTGTTCTGAACGGGAGCCGTTCCAATAGCATGCCCGCGGCAAAACAAAGAAAAGAAGACAGGACAAAACCGATTACGGCAGCCCTCACCCCGCCGAAGATTATCACAGGGACCACAGTACAAGCCAATTTAAATGTGCGCGAAAGCACCACATAGACGGTGGCGCATGCAGCCTTCCTGTACGTCGCCATGACACTTTCCAGTCCAAGTGTCGGAAGCAGAAACAACGGAGTCGGAGAAAACCATTTCAGCAGTACGGACAATTCCGGATTTTTCAGGACTGCGGCAATATGGGGCGCTCCGAAAAACAGGGTCAGGGAAAAAAATGTGCCGGAGACCATAAATATACGGTTCATCTTTCGTACTGTGTCCCGGCCCTCGGCCAGCGGAAGCCTTGCAAGAAAATAAGAATAGGCACGCGGCAGGCCCAATGAGAACACTGTGAGAAGAGTTCCATATACATACAGGACCTGGCGGTATGAGCCATATTCTTCAACAGAAAGAAAACGGCTGAGTATGGCCGCACTGACAATGCCGAAGCTGAAGGAAATCAGATTGGCAACGGCAAGCCATGCAGCCTGTCCTGAATTTGACTGAGCGTTTATCCTCATAGCGGCACGGAATTGCAACAACGTCAGAGGCTCCAGTATTCAAGTCCGTGCATCTTTCCGCGATATATCCCCTTTATGTCCACAAGCACGGCATCGGCACGGGTATGGCTAAGGAAAAAATCCTCATCCAGACTCTTGTATTCATCATGGGCAACAGACACGATTATGGCATCATAGTCATTGCCCGGCTCCTCTATAAGCTCCATTCCATAAGTTGCCCTCACGTCTTCCGGAACGGCATAAGGGTCTGAAATTTCTACAGCTGCACCATAGTCACGCAGCTCATTGACGATGTCGAATACCTTTGAATTCCGGATATCGGATATGTTTTCCTTGAAAGTGACGCCCAGCACAAGAATCCTCGTACTGCCGATTGACTTGCCCAGTCCGATAAGTTTCTTCACAAGTTTCTTGGCCACATAGCCTCCCATCGAATCATTGATGAAACGGCCCGCCGATATGAGCCTGCTGTGATATTTCAGTTCATTGGCCTTGTAGACCATATAGTAAGGGTCGACACCGATGCAATGTCCGCCTACGAGTCCCGGGCTGAATTTCAGAAAGTTCCATTTGGTTCCGGCCGCTTCCAGCACATCGTATGTATTGATTCCCATACGTGAAAATATAATCGACAATTCATTCATCAGAGCCACATTTACATCCCTCTGTATATTCTCGATAATCTTGGCAGCCTCCGCAACTTTTATGGAAGGGGCACGGTAGATTCCCTCCTTTACAATCTCTCCGTACACCATTGATATCTGCTCCAGCGCATCGGAATCACAGCCGCTCACAATTTTGACAACATCCCGGAGCGTATGCTGCCTGTCACCTGGATTAATGCGTTCCGGCGAATAGCCGAACTTGAAATCGGCACCGGCCTTGAGTCCGGAATACCGCTCCAGCACAGGCACGCACTCATCTTCCGTACAGCCAGGATATACAGTGGATTCAAGCACCACATAATCCCCCGGCCCAATGCACTTTGCCACAGACCGGAATGTTCCGAGCAGGTTTGAAATATCCGGGCAATTATGCTTGTCCACCGGAGTCGGAACCGCAATTATGAAGAATGAGGCTTCCTGCAGCTTAGCAACGGATGCCGTAAACTCTATGTCTGCACCGGCAAATGCCTCCTTCCCCAATTCACACGACGGGTCAATCCCGCTACGAAGCTTGGCCAGGCGGGCTTCATCCACATCAAAGCCTATCACCGACATCTTCCCGGCAAATTCAAGTGCAAGCGGCAATCCGACATATCCCAAGCCAATGACAGCAAGCTTTGCTTCTTTTCCGATAAGTCTATTGTATATCATTTCTTGTATATTCTGGATACTGCATTATCTTTAAGTTCATACGTCTCATGCGACTCAGGACATTCGGCCAGACCGTCCGGCCCGAATTCAAGACGATGCCCCCACTCGCTCACCCATCCTGCCTGACGCGCCGGATTTCCGACTACAAGAGCGTACGGGGCCACATCTCCGGTAACTACGGCACCGGCACCGACAAAGGCGAATTCCCCGATGTCATGACCGCACACGACGGTGGCATTCGCACCGATTGTGGCACCTCTGCCGACACGGGTTTCCAGATACATGGAATGACGGTCCACGGCACTCCTCGGATTCTTCACATTTGTAAATACACATGACGGCCCGAGAAACACGTCGTCCCCGCATGTCACGCCGGCATATATTGAAACATTGTTCTGAACCTTGACATTGTTGCCGAGCCTCACTCCGGCTGCGACAAAGACATTTTGCCCTATATTACATGCCCCCCCCAAGACAGAGCCGGCCATTATATGGCTGTAATGCCATATTTTCGTTCCTTTGCCTATCACGGCACCCTCATCCACCGTTGCTGTGGGATGTACAAAATACTCCGGCATACTCCTATTGTTTAAAGAATTCTTTAACGGCATCTATTACCATATCCTGCTGCCAATGTGCAAGTTCCGTATGAAGCGGCAGGGAAAGCACGGATGAAGCCAGCTCCCGCGACACCTCAAGAGAAGCGCTTTCACGGCTAAAGCGGCAGAAAGCCTCCTGCCTATCCAGAGGCAAAGGATAATAAATCATCGACGGTATGCCCCTCGCCTCAAGAAAGTCCTTCAGCTCATCACGCCGCCCGCAACCTATCCGCAATGTATACTGATTGTAGACATGTCGGGCAAAAGGCATTTCCTCCGGCACATCCAGTCCTTCCACATTGCGTAGTGCGCGTGTATAGTATGCGGCTGCTTCCCTGCGTGCTGCGCAATATTCATCAAGATGCGGAAGTTTTGCACCAAGGACAACAGCCTGGATTGTATCAAGACGCGAATTGCAGCCTATTACGGAATGGCGGTATTTCACTTTCTGGCCATGGCTGGCAACCATTCGGGCCGACTCAGCAAGCCTGTCGTCATCTGTAAGTATTGCTCCTCCGTCGCCATAGCACCCAAGATTTTTTGACGGGAAAAACGAAGTGCATCCCATTGTGCCCATAGCCCCGGTTTTCTTTACAGTGCCGTCCGAAAATTCATATTCAGCTCCGAGAGATTGTGCATTGTCTTCTATGACATAAAGTCCGTATTCATCAGCAAGCGAAAGAATCGGCTCCATATCACAGGACTGCCCGAAAAGGTGCACCGGAATGACAGCCCTGGTCTTGGGCGTAAGCACCTCGCGTATATTTCCGGCTGTCATGTTGAAGCTCACCGGATCGACATCAGCCATCACCGGGACAAGTCCGAGAATGGCAGCAGCCTCTGCAGAAGCCGCATAAGTAAAGGCAGGCACCACAACCTCATCGCCCGGTCTGAGTCCAAGCGCCATCAGGGAAATCATCAGGGCATCCGTACCGTTGGCGCAAGGCACGGCATGGCGCACGCCTGTATATGAAGCAAGGGCATCGGCAAACTGCTTTACCTGAGGCCCGTTTATGAAAGCGCATGTCTCAAGTACAGCTGCAATGCCTTCGTCAATTTCTTTCTTTATTTTCAGGTATTGGCCATGAAGGTCAACCATCTGCAGTTTCTTTTCCATGGTACATGGTCTTTGGAAATTCACACCTGCAGTCCCGGAATGCCCGCACGGGAGGACAGTGCAGCCAAAGGATGATAATCTCCCTTGAGGCCGACAGGAACGGCACTGCGTATGTCGGATATTATGTTTACCGAATTCATTGCGTCATCAAGTCCGAATCCGTTGCCTGCGAGAATCTGCCTGTAGCTTTCCGTATGGAGTTCGGTAAATCCGTCGGAAAATTCATATTCTTCTCCGTCTATGCTTATATTGCGGAAGGTACGGCGTCCCTCTGCAGAAAAAGACTGAGGGAGGCATTCGGCGCTGATGCTCAGGAAATAGCGCACTCTGGCCCGGTCAAGTTCGAGATAGCCGGCGACTCTGTCGTGAGATGCCACATGGACGATGTTTTGCTTTACTGAGCCGAAGACCCATTGAAGCATATCATAGAAATGGACTCCGATGTTGGCTGCCACTCCCCCGCTTTTCCGGACATCGCCTTTCCAGCTTGCATAATACCATTTCCCGCGGGGAGTTATATAGGTCAGGTCCACATCATAGGTCTTGTCCGCGGGGCCTTCTCCGATTTTTCTTTTCAGCGCAAGAATAGACGGATGCAGACGCAGCTGAAGAATTGTACTGATTTTATGTCCGGACTCTTTTTCTGCCGCACGGAGGGCTTCGATTTCCTCAGGGCCGAGGACAAGGGGCTTTTCGCATATAACGTCTGCCCCGGCATCAAGTCCGCAGCGGATATGGGTCTGATGAAGATGATTAGGTGAACACACCGAGACGATGTCTACTTTTCCGTCAGTTCCGGCCAATTCTGCCAGATGGCTGCAAAACGAAGCCTGTCCGGTAAAGAAGGAGGCGTGCGGAAAAAAACTGTCAAGGATTCCGACACTGTCAAATAAATCATAAGCCGCCACCAGCTCATTTCCTGTATCTTTAATTGCACGGAGGTGGCGTGGGGCAATATAGCCAGCGGCTCCAATCAAAGCAAAGTTTTTCATACAAAATGCAACATATCTTTTCTGTGTCACGGGAGCAATTCTTGGCCGTCAAATCCTGTCAGCTCCCAATCCGTCCCGATAGAGGGACATGCAGCAAAAGTGCAAACCCGACATCCGAGGGCATTCCCCGCCCCTAGGATTCACCAGATTTGCAAGGTCAAAGTTAGTAAATTTGGAGCGATAATGAAAATACAGCCAACACACCTGCAAGGCGGAAAGAGAGGCAGCCGACGGCAAGTCTGTCCTGCTGCACGAAGACACCCCCAGCGTCCGAAACAGGAAGAAAAGACAATGACGAAGATCCCGGAAATAAAAATTTCAACGGCAAAATGCAAATCAGCATAAATCTTTATTTGGCCATTAACAAATTAATGTTTACATTTGCATCCGCTTATGGTCTCCGGCCTTTCCGGAACCAGAGTGAAAGGCATGGTCCGGTAGCTCAGTTGGATAGAGCAACAGCCTTCTAAGCTGTGGGTCTTGGGTTCGAATCCCAACCGGATCACTGAAGGGGGCTTGACTAATATTTCTTAGTCAAGCTTTTTTTGTTTTTTGGTTAGGCCGACTATGATTTGATATCGGGAAGAGGGACAAGCTGATGATAATGCTAATGTTGTCCAACGGGCTGCGCTATTGCGGGGTGCATAGAATCAACATCAACGATTTTGATATTGTAGATGGCGAGATGGTACCGCACATCCAGCGCAAAGGAAGCATTGACAAGCACGACATCGTTGTGATATCCAATGAGGTTGCGGAACTGTTCGAGGACTATGTCTCAAGCAAGAAGGACTACGATGTCAGTGATGCTCTGCTTACCAACCATATGCGTGGAATGAAGAGCGAGAGAATCAATCGGGAAACCATCAGCTTCATCGTCAAACGAAGGCTTCGGGCAATCGGGATTGACGACCCGAAAATAACGGCACACTCCCTCCGGCACACCTGCAGTTCGCTGATGATTGAGCAGGGGTATGACCCACAACTCATACAGGATATGTTGGGACACACCGACCCTTCAACCACAAGAATCTACACGAATATGGCACGACAAAGAATGCTTTTCGAGTCAGCACCAAGCAAGAGACTGTCAAGCATTCTGAGCAAAAAATCGAAAAAGTAGAGACGAAGCACAGATGGTCGTATGAACATAAGATTAATTGATTGTCAGTGATTTGCTGAAGTGCTTGATAAAGGCTCGGTTACAAAGAGGTCGAAATCTGGCAGAATTCAGCCGGAAACCGCTGTAACCCTTTGATAAAAGTTCACAGAGCTTAATTGACGAAAATGGGAACACCCGAAACGGGCATCCCCAAAATGAAAGTTCTTTGAAATGTTGAAATCCTGTTCGATTAATAGTTCATACCGAAAGTCCACAGAGGCAGAACATTAAGGTATCCGCTTTCAATGTCATCCTTGACGACAAAGGCATAATCTACATTCTTAATCTGCTTCTGTTTCTTTGACTTTCCTCCGACTTCAAAGGTATGACCGTCAACCAAGAAATCCGAAACCGGAGAAGACAGCACTTTCTGGCGGACAGACAATGCACGGAAAAAGAATGTCTCACGGATATTCCCGACTTCCGGATTGCCGTCAGCGAGCGCATAGATGAAGCAAGTGTTTCCAAGATAAATCTTGTCAACTTTCTCTACGGCTGCCATTCCCTCAGAGCCCATCTCCAGCTGCTGAAGAAGTTTTGATTTTTCCATATAGACCATATAGTCAGCTACAACACCCCTGTCAGCGGAGATAGCACGCCCGATTTCAGAGAAGTTAGGCTTGAACGGAACGCTATGTGAGATGACATACAGTAATTTCTTCAGTTTACGGGCTGTGGAAATATTCATCTTTGCATAAGTCGGTATATCAACCTCAATGGTCATATTGACGATATTCTCCAATCGGGTATGGTAGTTGTCTTCCGCAAAGAACGGGAAATATCCCTTGGTGAGATATTCCTTGAAATATGCCAGAGGATAATTGACTTCCTTCGGGAGTTCCACTTTACCAGCTATAATTTCGTCAAGACTATACGGGCGGATATCCAAGCCGCGAGAGAAATTGAGATACTCTCTGAACGACAATCCTTCAAGCGTATATCGGATTGCTCTTCTACTGAGGTCGGCATCGCTGCCCTTGATGATGTCAAGTATCGATGAACCTGTCACGACCACTTTGAGTTCCGGAAGATAATCATACATCATCTTCACTTCCTTAGACCAATTTTCATATTTGTGTACTTCATCGATGTACAGCACTTTGCCCCCGTTCTTTGCGAACGAAGATGCCACATCATAAAGTGAATTGGTCGAAAAGTAGGTGTTGTCAGCAGCTACATACAAAGATTCGTTTTTCGTATTTGTCATCTTGATATGCTGAAGAATCATTGTTGTCTTGCCTACTCCCCGTGCACCTACAATAACAATCAGACGAGAATTCCAGTCAATTTCGTCATAAAGATAACGCACAAAATCAGTCCCTATCTGATTGTATTTATCCGTGTAAAGTTGATATAAGGTTTCCATACTCCTTTATTTTGATGCAAATATAACAAATTGCGGATTGAAATCCGCAGTTTTGGCAAAACATTGCGGATTTCAATCCGCAGTTTATGATAAAATCTGCGGGAAATCCTCCGCAAATCTATAATCGAGCAGAGATTCCAATGTTTCAAGAAGAGATTAAATATAAAAAAATAACATGGCAAAAGGACGGATAACGATATCGGATTCACAGAAGAGACTTCGAGGTACGGATCAGCCTTGCAGGATGATGGAAAACAGTCTGCAAGTAAATATTCCCAGCGATGGAACAATGGTTTCGTTGCCAAAGTCCGGTCTCAAGGGAACGGCAAAGAAGGTTTACTCGCTGGTGGCAACGGAACTTATGAACCGTGGTGTGCTGGATGTATTGAGTGCAGACCTTGTCATCGCCTACCGCAGGGAGATGGCTCTGCACCACGACATGATGCGTGATCTGGAAAAGGAGGGTATGACTATCAGCATCGAAACCAAAAACGGGACAATGAGCCAGATTAATCCCAAACGCAAGATTGCCGAGAGTGCGCTGGCTGCAGCAAAGTCGCTGGCTTCTGAATTCGGCCTTTCTCCGGCAAGCCGAGCGAGGGGCTTTGCACTCTTCATTGACAATGCTCCAAAAGACGACTTTGCCGATTTTGAAATCATCGATGAACAATAACGCTATGACAAAAGATAAACAACATCCGGTAGAAAGATATGCGCAGCAGGTGCGCTCAAAGGGAATACTGACCTGTGAGCTGGTCCAGCTTGCGGTGGAACGGTATTACCGAGACCTCGACAATTCTCTTGACGCAACAAGAAAACCTTACATCAACGAGGAAGGGTCACTGAACCGTACTTTTGAAGTCTTGGAAGCTGGACTTTTGGGTAATAAAAAAAAGCCACAAATCATTGATTTGTAGCTTTTTGTCCGTTTACCGACCATTTCTGTCCAGTAAGTTCAGCGGAGAGAGAGGGATTCGAACCCCCGGACCCGTTAAGATCAACGGTTTTCAAGACCGCCGCATTCGACCACTCTGCCATCTCTCCAATATTTTTCCGTTTCCAAATGTTGGTCTGCATTTGTTTTGTCTGAAACGGATTGCAAAGGTAGTGATTTTTTCTTGTTCTGCAAATTTATTTGAACTTTTTATGATTTTCTTTTTGTCACCACATCCTAATCCGTGCTTTTTCATTACCCGCAACAGAACAGCCATTTACACCATGAAACGGGTAAATCACTGATTCTCAACCAAATCCCCGTAATCGCTGCCCGCACGTATTTTCGGGGCAGCGATTATTAAAAACCAACTGATTTACAGCATATTGCGCACCACGGAAGGGTTTCGCAGGTGATTCCTAAATCCGCACGTGCAAGAGGACGGAATCACAATTGCATAAGAAACAGCCGCACAAAAAATGCAGGAAATCAAATAGAAAAGACATTACGGAGAACCGTCCAGGCAAGAATAACAATCAGGACAGCGCGTGAGAGCATCGGACTTCTGCTTGCCGCATAAACTTTAGGCCATTTGTCTCCAAAGAAATTTGCAAACAGAAGAAAGGCCAAAAGAGGGATTGAGAAGACCATCAGGGCATTATACTCCATTGCCTTCACTATGTTCAAATGAAGCAACTGGTGAAGCGCCCTCTGAGAACCGCAGCCCGGACACTTAAGTCCGGTCAACATATTCACGGGGCATCTCGGGAAAAGGTTGGAAGCAGGGTCCAGCGCTGAGTATACAATAATGCCAAAGAAAGCAATTACAGCCCCCAAGGCATAATACACTTTCTTTGGCACCGTATTTTTCATGCAACCATCAGTTCCGCCAAAACACCGGCAACTATGAGCCCTATACAAAGAAGCATCCAGATACCACCGCCTACAATACTGACAATATTCCAGTTTCTTGCAGCTTTGCTTTTTTCTTCAGACTGAGCATAAAGAGCAGCCTTAAGGTTATCGTCTGCAGCAAACACCGCCGCATTATACAGGCTGTTCGCCTTTGAAGCATTAACTATCGCTATAATACCGCTCACAATACAGCAAAACAGCGTACATACAATTGCAAGCGTCATGTGGTCTTTATGAGGAGGTAGTACAAACGAAGATTTCCGCTCCTGAGATGACAAAAATTCAATATTATTATCAGTCATATTATATTCTATTTGCAATACATCAAAACTTCAGTCAACTTCTTGAAGTTATAGTCCGTAGCACGTTTCTTGGCGGAAAAAACGTCAATAAGCCACCAGATGCCACATCCGTAGCAAGTGACGATTTTCAGAATTGCCATGGCAATATCATCAAGAAAGAATCTTTCCCAGCCAAATACAATTGCAATTACAAGAATGAATGTAGGATTCTGGAAACTTTGGCCAAGAATCAGTGAAGATTTGGAATCGTCTGCCTCCGAAAGCATTTGCTGGACCTGGGAAAGCTGGCAAGTGTCAAAACATTCACCATTCTTCATCATGAAAGTCTGAATCAGCTCTTGTGTCATAAGGTAATGTTTAAAGATTATTATTAATCAAATGTACATATCACTTTGCACTTTTCCAAATTTTTGTCAGTATTCACTGTTACCTGCCGATGCTGAGCCGACATCCTCCGCACACCTCCTGAAGCATTTAACTTAGGCCATCCTGCCTCAGCAGGAATGTCTGCCAATCCTGCACTAAGACATAGACCCCGGAAGTCAGACAAAAACTTCCGGGGTCCACGTCATATATCAGTCAAACCCTTTTCATTATTTTTCAGTGAGCCATTCTTGGCCGCCACACCAAACATCCAGTTCCGGAAAGCCGCACCGGCCATTTCGCACGCTCACTGACTTCGGGAATCACTTGGCGACATCCTCTTTCGCAAAGAACCTATACTGGAAAATCAGCAGATACAAGGCTCCCACAGTCACGCAACTGTCTGCGAAATTAAACACTGCCCCGAAGAACACATGAGGATAATCCTGCCAAGGCAGCTTATATTCAAACAGAGGGAAATAGAACATGTCCACCACCCTTCCGAACATAAATGCAAACGGAGCTCCAGACATCACAGTCTCAGGCCATATCATGCCGTAGAACAGGCAGTCAAAGATATTTCCCAGCGCCCCTGCTGCAATCATGGCCAATCCGACAAGCACTCCTGCAGGCGTCTCCCGGCGCGAAGCAAGCCTTGATATCCACCACCACAATGCACCAAAAAGAATGATGCGGAACACCGAAAGCAGTGCCTTTCCCCATACGCCCCCGAAAGCCATTCCGAAAGCCATCCCTTCATTCAGGACAAAGTGCAGCTGAAACCAGTTGCCAAGAACTTTTATTGTTTCTCCCGGCTCCATGTTGACCTTGACCAAAACCTTTATGACCTGGTCAATAATCACCAGAAGCGCACCGAGAATCACAAGCCACGTTCCCTTGGAAATTTTCATGAGCCTATTTGTTCTTGTTCATCATTTCCTTGGCCTCGACGGTAAGGGTCGCATGAGGCACCAGGCGAAGCCTTTCCTTCGGAATCAGTTTGCCGGTCATGCGGCACACCCCGTATGTCTTGTTCTCAATCCTTATCAGGGCAGCCTCAAGATTCTGTATGAACTTGTACTGCCGCTGTGCAAGAGCACCGGCTTCCTCCTTTGAAAGAGCTGTGGCACCTTCTTCCATTATTTTAAATGTCGGAGATGTATCCTCAATGTCATTGCTTGAACCATGAGTCACAACATCGCGAAGCTGCTTATATTCATTTTTCGCCTTATCAAGCATTTCAAGTATGATAGCCTTGAACTCCTGGAGTTCCTCATCACTGTAGCGCACCTTCATTTCAGGAGCGCCCTTCATTTCTTCTGCCATAGCTATTGTGTTTTAATCATTAATTTTCTCGACCAAGATATTGATATGCCCGTCGTTCCACTCAACTTCAGGAGCATTTCCGGACTCAGAAGCCGGAGCAACGCGCACTTCCGAAGCAAGTGTCTGTGCAGCCACATAATCACCGAATCCGTCCAGCGCAGATGATATTTCATCACCGTCAGAGCCGTCGGCAAAAATCACGGCAGTAATCTTGTCCGTCACATCAAAGCAACTGTCCTTGCGCAGATTCTGGATTCTGTTTATCAGCTCACGGGCAACGCCCTCATATCTCAGTTCGTCGGTTATCGTAATGTCAAGCGCAAGAGTAAGAGCACCCTCCGCAGCCACCAGCCAGCCCGGCATGTCCTCGGAAGAAATCTCATAATCACCCTTATTCAGCACGACATCACCCGAAGGCAGATGCAAAACATATCCCGTGCCAGATGCTTCCGAAGCCTGGATTCCGGATATCACATCCTGCGACAACGAGCCGAATGCAGCAGCGATTTCCTTCATCTGCTTGCCATATATCTTTCCGAGCGTCTTGAAATTAGGCTTGATTTTCTTCGTGATAAGACCGGCAGTCTCGGATATGAACTCAACTTCTTTGACATTGACTTCCCCAAGCACAAGGTCCTTCACCTTTTCAAGCTGCTCCCTGATTTTCTCATCGATTACAGGTATGATAATCTTTGCCAAAGGCTTGCGTACATTGATATTGACTTTACGGCGCAGCGCAAGAACCATCGAAGACGCTCTCTGTGCAAGAGCCATTCTTTCTTCAAGATCCTTGTCAACCGCAGTGCTGTCACAAGAAGGCATAGCAACATAATGCACAGATTCGTCCCCAGGCACAAGGTCCGTATAAAGCCGGTCCATGAAGAACGGCGCAATAGGCGCGGCAAGACGTGCAACAGACACAAGAACCTGATACAAAGTCTGATAGGCCGACAATTTGCCTGAATCCATTGTTCCTCCCCAGAAACGTTTTCTGCCAAGGCGGACATACCAGTTGCTCACATGGTCACAGACAAAATCCTGTATCATACGTCCCGCAGAGGTTATGTCGTAGTCCTCGTACGCTGCAGTCACATCCTTCACAAGAGTGTTCAGGAGCGAGATGATCCACCTGTCTATTTCCGGCCTGTCAGAAAGCGGAAGAATGTCAGCAGAAGGATCGAATCCGTCTATATTCGCATAAAGCGCAAAGAACGAATAAGTATTATACAGGGTTCCGAAGAATTTTCTCCTGACCTCGTCAACACCGGCCTCATCGAAGCGCAGGTTGTCCCAAGGCTGTGAATTGGTAAGCATATACCATCTCAGGGCATCAGCACCGTATTTGTCGAGAGCCATAAAAGGATCCACGGCATTTCCCAGGCGCTTGCTCATCTTGTTCCCGTCTTTGTCAAGGACAAGACCGTTGGATATGACCCTCTTGAAGGCGCACTTGTCGCTTACCATTGTATTGATTGCATGCAGAGTGTAGAACCATCCCCTTGTCTGGTCGACACCTTCGGCTATGAAATCCGCAGTGCATCCGAATTTAGGACTGCCAAGATTCCGGAGTCCTTCCTGTGCATAAGGCATTGCACCGGAATCGAACCATACGTCTATAAGGTCGGTCTCACGCACCATTTTCTTTCCGCTTCCGGAGACGAGGAAAATATTGTCCACATAAGGACGGTGAAGGTCGATTCTGTCATAGTTCTCCTTTGACATGTCATCCGGATCAAAGCCTTTTTCCCTAAGAGGGTTGGCGGTCATGAAACCGGCGGCCACAGACTTCTCTATCTCATCGTAAAGTTCTCTGACAGACCCTATGCAGATGCTTTCACGCCCGTCCTCGCTCATCCATACAGGAAGAGGGGTTCCCCAATAGCGGCTTCTCGAAAGATTCCAGTCCTGTATATTCTCAAGCCACTTGCCGAAACGGCCGGTACCGGTTGATTCCGGCTTCCAGCGTATGGTCTCATTAAGTTCCATCATCCTTTCCCTGACTGCGGTCGTGCGGATGAACCATGAATTCAAAGGATAGTAGAGCACAGGCTTGTCTGTCCTCCAGCAATGAGGATAGGTATGGGTATGCTTTTCTATCCGGAAAGCCTTGTTCTGCTGCTTGAGCATTACGCAGATGTCAACATCAAGCGTAGGAGCATCCTCCGGAAGGGATGCATCGTATGCGTTCTTTACATAGCGACCCGCAAACTCCGCATATTCAGGTGACACATTTTCAGACACATAAGCAGGATCCATATCCTCTATTCTGAAGAAACGTCCCTGACGGTCAACCTGGGCACACAAGTCCCCGTTCCTGTCGACAACCATGAGAGGAGGCACACCGGCAGCCTTTGCCACTTTATTGTCATCAGCACCGAAAGTCGGTGCGATATGCACGATTCCGGTACCGTCCTCAACCGTGACGTAATCACCAGGGATGACACGGAATGCACCATCACCAGGATTGAACCACGGCATCAGCTGTTCGTATCTTATTCCGACAAGATCCGTTCCCTTGAACGTCCCGTCCAGCACCTTATATGGTACAAGCTTGTCTCCTGGCTTATAGTCAGCGAAATCCACTCCGGCAGCCTTTGGATTGAAATGCGAGCCTACCAAAGCAGCCGCCACGACATAAAGGGCCGGCTTCCCTGTATATGGATTGAAGGACAAGACACGCACATAGTCAATGCCGGGTCCCACGCACAAAGCCGTATTTGAAGGCAGTGTCCACGGAGTAGTGGTCCACGCGAGGAAATAGGCCGGCACACCCTCTCCGAACAGGAACTCAGACTTTTCATCCCTGACAATGCCGAACTGCACTGTAGCCGTCGTGTCCTTAACGTCACGATAGCAGCCCGGCTGGTTCAGTTCATGCGTACTGAGACCTGTTCCTGCAGCAGGAGAATAAGGCTGGATTGAATAGCCTTTATAAAGCAGTCCCTTGTCATATATTTTCTTGAGAAGGTACCAAAGAGTCTCAATATAGCGGTTGTCGTATGTGATGTAAGGGTCAGACATGTCCACCCAGTATCCTATGCGCTCTGTCATGGACACCCACTCGGCAGTGTACTTCATCACTTCCTTGCGGCACGCATCATTATAGTCCTCCACGGAAATCTTCGTACCTATATCTTCCTTTGTTATGCCGAGTTTCTTTTCAACGCCCAGCTCCACAGGAAGGCCGTGAGTATCCCAGCCGGCCCGGCGGTTAACCTTGAACCCGCTCTGCGTCTTATAGCGGCAGATTGCATCCTTGATTGAACGGGCCATCACATGATGGATTCCCGGCATGCCGTTGGCAGACGGCGGCCCCTCAAAGAAAATGAATTCAGGGGCGCCTTCGCGCAATTCAAGTGACTTTTCGAAAGCCCTGTTCTTCTTCCATCTGTCAAGAACTTCATTGCCGGCAGCGACAAGATCAAGACCTTTGTACTCTTTAAATGCCATACTATTGAAAATAATTGTCTATTTTTGCACGGGCAAAGCCACATGCCGTTTTTGTTGAATTTGCAAATATAGTAAAAAGCTGAGAGTAAACATCAAGTTTACTTGAATGTTTGCCGAAGCGCAAACGTTTATATGTACGAAGTACAAGTATAGCAAAAAGACGAGAGCAAACCTTTATATGACAGATACACAAAACAAGATGATGATATGAATATACTGGACATCATTCTTCTTATATGCTTCGCTGCAGCTCTTGTGCAGGGACTGAGAAAAGGGTTCATAGCCCAGGCAATCGCCATAATATCAATTGTGGCAGGCGTATGGCTGTCTTTCCGCTTCTCCACCATCGTGAGTGCCTGGCTGACCCAATATATACCGGCATCCGGACAGGTGCTGAAAATCGTTGCATTCGCCCTCATACTCATACTTGTAATCCTCGCATTCGGCGCACTCGGGAAATTCATTGAGGCAACAATAAAGATTGTAATGCTCGGCTGGCTCAACCGCCTTCTCGGGGCATTGTTCTCACTTCTGAAATGTGCACTCATAATCGGTCTTGTCATAATGGCATTCAATGCGCTGAACAACACATTCCATATAATAAGCGACGACACGCTGTATGCATCCTCGATGTATCCTCCGCTGAAAAGATTCGCTTATTCCGTATTCCCTTATCTAAAAGACCTGCTTTTCTGGAACAAATGACGTTATGGAAAGACTTATATTGATAGAGACATCTACGGCATTATGCTCAGCTGCCATTGCAGAAGACGGAGCTGTGGTATCATACAGGGAAAGTTCTTTACCGAAAGCCCACGCATCCCTGACCGCCGTATTCATTGATGAAATGCTCAAAGAGCGGAACATCAGCATGAGCGACTGTGACGCGGTATGCGTAAGCATGGGCCCAGGGTCATACACAGGTCTCAGGGTCGGCGTATCAACTGCAAAAGGACTGTGCTTCGGTTCCGGAAAGCCACTCATTGCTGTCGGCACTCTTGACACACTTGTCGCCCAGGCCGCTGCAGAGAACCTGCTTCCGGAGGGATGCCTCCATGTAGTCCCCATGATTGACGCACGCAGAATGGAAGTATATTCCGGCATATTCACTCCAGAGGGAAGGCAGATAAAAGAAACTTCACCTGTAATTGTGGAACAGGGCTGTTTTGACGAACTGCTTGAAAAAGGTCCTGTCCTGTTCATCGGTGACGGAGCAGGGAAATGCGCTGATCTCCTTGCACACGAAAACGCCACATTCGTGCAATGTTGTCCAAAGGCATCATCCATGACCGCACCTGCCATGGCAGAATACAAAGAGAAACGGTTCAAAGACGTAGCGTACTTCGAACCGTTCTATCTCAAGGAATTCGTCGCGACAACCAGCCGCAAGAAACTATTTTAGGCTCCGGCTATTTCAGGAGCCTTTCAATCACTTTGTCAAGGTCTTTCCCGTCCCTGAGCTTCTCGTCAGACAATGCACCGTCCTGTATGAAGAAAGCTGCAGGCAAGGCTGTAATATTATAAAGTCCTGCATAAGGCGATGACCCTGCACGTGAATCACATACATTTATCCACGGCAGTTTCTGGCTTTTGACAGCATTTGCCCACATTGTCTTGTCCGGGTCAAATGAAATCTGGTAGATTTCAAATCCGCGCGAATGCCATTTGTCATATACAGGCTTCAGCACATCCGTATTAAAGATGTTCTGCTTGGCATCGGACGCAGTCCAGAAATACAGCATGACAACCTTGGCGTCCACCTCGCTCAGCTTTTTCTTGCTGCCGTCAACATCTGCCAGCTCAATGTCAGGGAAACCAATTTCCTCTGCATCCTTAAGCCGGGTCTCCAGTTCAAGATACCCGAATCTTTTCTGTGCCTCAGACCTGAGGGCCTTTACATACCTGGAATCCGGATATACAGTCTCAAGCGAATCCGCGGCATTTATGAAATGGATGGCATCTGTCTTCTGTCCGAAGACCGGAAGGCCTTCACCGAAATTCTGATACAGCACAGGCACGACGGTAAGAGAGTGACTGTTCTGTAGAATATATCTGACACAGTCCCTGTAGTATGCCACATACTCTTTGCTGAGTTCGCTTCTGATTGCCTTGGCCTCATCTTCAGCAGCGTACTCAAGACGGTTTGCCAAGGCTCCGAGCCTGGCTGCAGCTGCAGAATAATTCTTCTCGACCTGGACAAGACGCGCAGACTCCTCTGATCCGGTGACTTCCATATTCCCAAGCGTATCGGCAGAAAAAGACAGCCTGTCTCCGCTTCCTACAAGCAGGGATGCAATTCTCCTGTCTCCGCAGAAAATGTATATGAACTCCGGCTGTCCCTTTTTAACGTCCACCTTGTATGAGAACTTTCCGGAAGCATCGGTCTTCACGGTATCAAGGACAGAATACCTGTTGGCATCCAAAAGTTTGACAACAAGTTCTGAGGACGGGGCACAGGCAACTGTTCCGTCAATTTTGGCACCATTGCCGCAGGCAGCAGCCAGAATCACGGATGCTGCAAATGCCATTGCTCTAATTAATCTTGACATATTCATTATAAATTGCAGATGCCGTACCGGCAAACTCTTCCGGCGACATTTCAAGTTTCTTTTTTCTGAAATCCATATCCGACTCGCTGTTGAGAGGGATAAGATGTATATGCGTATGAGGCACCTCCATACCGAGCACGGCAACTCCTACCCTCTTGCACGGCACGGCATTTCCTATCGCCTTGGCAACTTTTCTCGCAAATGCACAAAGACCGGAATATACTTCCTCGTCAAGATTGAAGATATAATCATCCTCGACATGCTTCGGAATCACGAGAGTGTGCCCGGCAGCCAAAGGATTTATATCGAGAAATGCATAGTAATCGTCATTTTCCGCAACCTTGTAGGACGGTATCTCACCTTTGGCTATTTTTGTAAAAATCGTGGACATATTCTTTTTGTCTCAGTAAATCCTCTGCTACAGCGAAATGTCAAGTATCTCAAACTTGACCGTACCTGCCGGCACAGCCGCTTCAACGACATCACCGACTTTATGCCCCATAAGAGCCTTTCCGATAGGAGTCTGGGCCGCAAGCTTGCCTGCCATGAAGTCAGCCTCTTTCTCGCTCACAAGCGTAAAGGTCATGGTCTGCTTAGTATTCAGATTCTTGACCTTGACCTTGTTGAGCATCTGCACCACGTCCGTACCGATCTGTGATTCGTCAATAACACGTGCATTCGCAACAAGCTCCTGAAGTTTGGATATATTAAGCTCCAGAAGGCCCTGGGCCTCCCTTGCAGCCTCATATTCAGCATTTTCGGAAAGATCACCTTTGTCTCTCGCCTCTGCAATGGCAGCGGAAATAACCGGACGCTGGGCAATAGCCTCCGCCAGTTCAGCCTTAAGTTTATCAAAACCCTCCTGGGTCATGTAGTGAAGTGCCATAATCTATTTCTTTTAAATTTTCAAACAATCATATATTCGGCAGGTTACCCTGTCATTCATCATATTTCGGTTTCATTATTTCCGAATACAATATCAATTTCTTAGGATCTATCCTGTTGCCACGCTGACTTTCTGCAGAAGCACCGCCGGCCGCACCCCTATTGTGAGACACAGCTGCCGGCCTGCACGGGATGCACTCCTCTGCCACAGGCACCGCCGGCCGCACAGGAATATCCTGAATCTCAGGCACATCAGCCTCCTGCAAGGCGACATACACCTCAGACGGGATATCGGCATCATCTTCCGTCAGGACATCATATTCTGCAGACTCCTCCGGCAAACCGGA
This sequence comes from uncultured Bacteroidales bacterium, assembly GCA_947177525.1. Taxonomy (GTDB): domain Bacteria; phylum Bacteroidota; class Bacteroidia; order Bacteroidales; family UBA932; genus Cryptobacteroides. The sequence goes on from CAMWUW010000016.1 coordinate 18,458, forward strand.
ATTTCCGGCTTTTTTCGCAGGCTTGCCCGAAGCCTGGAGTTTTTTTTCTACAGCCTTGAATACAAACGGCAGCAGAAACAGCAACAATCCTAATATAGTTTCCATATCATATATTCTCGGAAAGCCGTCACAAAAGCTGAAGACATGCTTTCCTGTCATTTTCAAGCTGAGACTTCAGTTCATCCACAGAGCCGAAGCGTACCTCGTCCCTTATTTTGGAAATAAACGAAAGTCTTAAATCAAGGCCATATATATCCTCATCAAAACCGAAGATATTGGTTTCTATAGTCCTTGAGCCTCCTGCCGCTACAGTCGGTCTCAGTCCGATGTTGCACATTCCGTAGAGTTCTTTGCCCAGGACATCCACCCTGACAAAATATACTCCGTTTCCGGGAACCAGTTTCAAAGGTTCATAAAGCTGCATATTGGCAGTCGGGAATCCCATTGTACGGCCAAGCCTGTTGCCCGCAACAACTACGCCATAAAGACTGTACGGATACCCCAGCATTCCGGAGGCATCTGCAACATTGCCGTCTTCAAGGCACCTGCGTATTTTTGTTGAGCTTACAGCCGTACCCTGGCATGAAGCCAGCATATCCGTCCTGATTACTTCGAGTCCAAGCGCCTCCGCCTCTGCCGCGACATCATCTGCCGTACAGGCATCACTGCCCATCCTGTTGTCATAGCCCAAAAGCATAGCAGATGCACTGTATTTTTCCATGATCATGCAAAGATATTCTCTCATGGTCATGGAGCTGAATTCTTTACTAAAGCGCAGAACCTCAACATGGTCCACACCAAGTTCCTCCAGCATTGCCTTCTTCTCGCCAAGGGATGTCAGAAGCCTCAGGGAACGGGCATCTTTCTGCAGGACATTGCGGGGATGCGGCCAGAATGTAATGACCATGCTTTCATCCCCGCGCTCTGCAGCAGCTTTCACAAGCTGTTCTATAACAAGGCGGTGCCCAAGATGGACACCGTCGAAAAAGCCGGTGGCTACAACCATCTTACGAGTTCGAAGTCCTGTCTGTGAGGAAGCTTAGGATTCTTGGCATAGATACGTCCTGCAACCTGATAAAGCCCTGATGTGTCAGGATTTATTGCAGCCGCGTATTTCGCCCTTCCGTCACTGCACTCAACCGGAGAGAACTCATACGTTTCCTGGATATGCAGTCTTCCTTTCTTGTCAGTTGCTGCAAACAATACCTCAACTCCTATCTCCTCTGCATTGAGATCACCTATGTTAAGGATAACCTCTGCGTTGAAGTCATTGCCGATGGCAATATTGTCGCTGTTGCTGTCCGGCATCCTTGTGGAAACAACCTCCACATTGTGCCACTCGCGGCGGAGTTTCTTCTTCCATGCAGCCAGTTCACGGGCCTGTGCGAAATCATCCGCAACAAGGCTGTCATATCTTGCAGACTGAGGCACATAATACTGATTTATGTAATCAGTCAGCATGCGGTTCGTCGTGAAATTGCAGGCCACCATGGCAACCGTATTCTTGATATACTCAATCCAGTCCGCAGAACGGCCTGTAGAGACGCTCTTGTTGTAGAATGTAGGAGCAATCTCATTCTCTATTATATTATAGATGGTCGCAGCGTCAAGTTCGTCCTGATAGTTCTGGTCCGTATAGGTCCTCTCCTGAGGGAGTGCCCATCCGGCTCCTTTCTTGTATCCCTCGACCCACCATCCGTCAAGCACGGAGAAGTGCATAACACCGTTCATTGCTGCTTTTTCTCCTGATGTTCCGGAAGCCTCAAGCGGACGGGTCGGGTTGTTCATCCAGACGTCAACACCCTGTACAAGGAATTTTGCGACAGTAATGTCATAATTAGGAACAAACACAATCTTGCCGATGAATCTTTCCTGCTTTGATATGTCAACAATCATCTTGATCAAGTCCTGTCCGGCCTTGTCCGCAGGATGTGCCTTACCGGCAAAAAGGAACTGCACAGGCTGCTTAGGGTCATTGACAATGCGGTCGAGCCTGTCAAGGTCACGGAAAAGCAGATGTGCCCTCTTATAAGTGGCAAAGCGTCTTGCAAAACCGATAGTCAGCACGTCATCACGGAGGGTTTCCTTGATTCTTACCACCTCCCTCGGAGAATAGTGGCTTGCGGCTGCCGGGTCGGAAAGTCTTCTCTTGACCTCATCTATCAGCTTCTTGCGGAGTGATGTCCTGATGTTCCAGACCTCTTCATCAGACACTTTATATATGCCCTCAAAGCATGACTTGTCATAGTGATGTGTCTTGAACTCCTCACCGAATACTTTGGCATGAGCCTCTTTCCACTCAGGAGCAGTCCATGTAGGATAATGGACTCCGTTTGTCACGTAGCTCACGTGGAGTTCCTCAGGGAGATAGCCCGGCCACATGTGTCCGAGTATATCGCGGCTGACCTCACCATGAAGCCATGACACACCGTTCACCTCCTGCGACATGTTCGCTGCAAGTATGCTCATCGAGAATTTCTCGTTGACATCCGCACCATTGTTCTTTCCAAGTCCCATGAGAGTCTCCCAGTCAATCTTGAAACGCTGAGGATAGTGTCCGATATATTTGCGGAGAAGTCCCTCGTCAAAAGCGTCATGTCCTGCAGGAACAGGAGTGTGAGTCGTGAAGAGAGACGAAGCCCTTACAACCTCAACAGCCTCCGTAAATTCAAGGTTCTGCTCGGCAATCAGTTCACGAAGCCTCTCAAGGCCGATGAACGCAGCATGTCCCTCGTTGCAGTGGTAAACCTGAGGGTCAAAGCCGAGCTTGCGGAGAGCGCGTATTCCGCCGACACCCAGCAGGAGTTCCTGCTTGAGGCGGTTTTCCCAGTCACCGCCGTAAAGGTTATAGGTGACGGACCTGTCCTCAGGAAGATTGTCCGGGAAGTCTGTATCAAGCAGATAAAGCTCAGTACGTCCGACATCCACTCTCCAAAGTCTGGCATTGAGATTTCTTCCCGGGAAAGCCACGCTTACTGTAATCCAGTTGCCGTGCTCATCCCTTACAGGAGTCGCAGGAATCTTCATGAAATCCTGTGCAACATCCTCTGAAACCTGCTCGCCCTGTGCCGTAAGTTTCTGGTTGAAATAGCCGAACCTGTAAAGCAGTCCTATTGCCACGAGGTTGGTATTCATGTCAGAAGTTTCCTTTATATAGTCTCCGGCAAGAATTCCAAGTCCGCCGGAATATATCTTGAGCGAAGTGTCAAGTCCATACTCCATACAGAAATATGCCACTGAAGGTGAAGTCCTCTTCTCCTTTAGAGCCATATACGTATTGAACTCATCCATTACCTCCTTTAGGTCGGAAAGGAACTTGCTGTCCTTCTCAAGTTTCTGGTACCTCTTAAGGCTGACCTTGTCAAGCATGGCGATAGGGTTCTGTCCCGAAGCCTCCCACGCCTGGGGATCAACCGATTCGAAAAGTTTTTTTGCAGACTCGTTCCAGCACCACCACAGATTCTTGGACAGAATCTCAAGATCCTTAAGGCTGTCCGGAAGATGGCGTGAAACAAATACACTGTTCCATGTCGGCTGATTCACTTCAAATTTTTTGTATTCCATATGTTTGTCATTCCTGGTCGAAGGGTAAGACCCCTTGGCCGATATTAATTTTTCCAATGCCTTTGAATAGGCTTCCTTATAATATACAATATTGTTTTCCCAAAGGGCGATTTCTGAAACGTCCTTGGCGTTCTGCATATATTCATTCCTGTCATCACGATGCAGGCCCGCAATTTCCGTGACACGTTCCACGACACCGTCCACAACCTCAAAATAGTTGGAGTCATTCCTGTCAAGAACAGTGATTCCTGGATGCGCCTTTGCGTAATGTGTACGGACCCAGAGACCGAATCCCGCGAGACTCGTGGTAAGGGTCGGGACCCTGAAAGCAAGGCTCTCCAGAGGAGTGTATCCCCAAGGCTCATAATATGATGGGAACAGCGTAAGGTCAAGACCTGCAAGCAGATCATAGTATGACATGTTGAAGATGCCGTCATTTCCGTTCAGATATGACGGAACAAAATACACCTTCACCTTGTCGCCGGCTGCATTATTGAAATGCAGTTCGTCAAGACGCCTGGTCACATTGTCATACTCAGGATTCATCAGATAATGCGATGTCCTCGTCACGTATGAAGAACCGCTTCCCGCAAGTTTTGCCGCAAGCTGCTTGTCCGGACCGTTATGTCCTGAAGGAATCATTATGAAAGCATGTACATCCTTGCCATTGAATCCTGTCCTGTTCAACTTGTCCAAAGCATCTATAAAGACGTCTATACCTTTGTTTTTCCACTCATACCGTCCTCCGATGCCGACAAGGACTGAATTTTCATTGATCTCCTCCCCGCACATTGCAGAGGCGACCTCCATGAGTTTCCTTCTTGCCCTTTCCCTGTGCACGGCATATTCCTCATCAGTCGAAGGCGTAAAGCTCGGCTCAAATCCGTTTGGCGTCACGACATCGACGGGCCTTCCGAGGAACTGCCTGCATTCCATGGCAGTGATGTCGCTTACAGTTGTGAACACATCACAGTTCTCTGCAGATTTTTTCTCCAGGGAATGCCTTGCCACGACATTGAAGTTCCTGGCCTTCTCATCTCCGTCATATTCAGTAAGCTTGTCATAAAGAGGCAGATAATTTCCTGCGATGCAGCGCCCTATGACAGTGGCATGAGTTGTAAATACAGTTGCCACAGGGACATTTGCAGACTTCAGATACAATAGTCCGGCACCGGTCATCCACTCATGGAACTGGGCAACGACCTTGTCTGAGGACTCAAGATTATATTTGTAGAAGCTTTCGATTACACGTCCCGCAGCATATCCGAAAAGCGCGGATTCGCGATAATCCCAGTTTCCTGTCAAGGAATCAACTCCGAACCTTTTCCAGAATTCAGTCAGGATTTCATTCTGCATAGTAAGGAACTGCTTGAAATCCACAAGGATAGCCGTCGGCTTTCCAGGGACGTTCCACCTTCCGATACGAACGCGGAGTCCTTCTGTTGCAGCATGATTCCTCCAGGATCTGTACAATGCAGGGTCCTCTATGAAATCGGGATTGTTTTCCGTATTCATCCACACGTCAGGGCCGACCATGATATGCCTGCGGCTGAATTCGCTCTTAAGATAAAGAGACTTTGTGGCAATGACAGTATAGATGCCGCCAACCTTGTTGCAGACTTCCCAGCTGACCTCAAACAGATAATCCGGCTTTATAAGTTCTGTTTCCATTCTTTCAATAATAAATTCACTTAGTTTCCCCGGCCGGAGCCTTTTACAGGTCCCGTCCGGGGATATTATACAAAACATCTGTACGGCAGCAGCCGCCAAGACGTACTATTTCTTTGAAGCTGCAACTTTCTTTGCCTTCGGGGCAGATTTTGCTGTCTTTGGCGCAGCCTTCTTCTGCCTTGCAGTCCCGGCAGGCTTCTTCACTGCAGCCTTCACTTCTTTTGCGGGTGCAAAGTTAACATCTGAAACGGAAATAGCATCATCAACACGCAAAATAAAGTCACTCACGACATTCATATAATTTATAAATGCCTCATAAGGAGTATCATACGGGTTGAAATATTTATGCACGGCTCCGTCAGAGAAGAATTTCGTACACATATAATAGAAGTGGTCGCTTTCCTGAAGATGGCCGAAATCTGACCACAAAGCCTCATCATTAAGCAGTGCAAGCTTCTCCACCTGCTCATTGATTTTGCCGAAGGCGTCATTCTGGAGTTCATTTCCGAGCCATGCGGTAACGTCACGCTCCTCATCTGCCCATGAAATCGGATCCGGAACGTCAAGTTCACCTACAGGCCTATGCTTCTTGGAAGCCTGGGAAGGAGTCACAAACTCAAACTCTCCGTCTTTGAGAATCACCTCCGGAAGGAACTTCATGAAATCAAAAATCCCGCTCTGGGCTTTCTGGTGCTCTCCGAAAGTCTCATAATCCATAAATAGATTCACAATCTCATCGTTCTGGGCAGAAGCCTTCAGCCAAGCCAGATATTTTTCTCCGGTGAGAGGCCAGTCAGCCCATGTCCTGTCAGAAAAACGGAATGCGATATCGTCACTGAGAGACGAATTCTTAAGAAGGAGCTTCAGTCCCGGAGCCATGGCACAGCTGTACACATAGTTAGGGCTCTTCCAACCGAGCACATGTTTTGCACCTTCGGTAAGCATTGTCTTGAATCCCATTTCATATACCATTTCACCGATGGCGTCAGAGTAGATAAGCTCCGTATTGCGGAAAGCCTTCGGAGTCACGCCGAAATAATGCTCTATTGCAGCCTTGTGCTTGAGCACCTGATGCTTGAACTCAGACTCGGAAGAAAGTGATGCAAGGGAATGATAGTAAGTCTCTGAAAGGAATTCCACGCAACCGGTGCCGGCAAGCTTCCTGAAGCTGTCTATCACCTCCGGAGCATAGCGGTCAAACTGCTCAAGCACTGAACCGGATATCGAGAAAGCAACCTTGAATGCACCCTTGTTGGCCTCGATAAGTTCAAGCAGAAGGGCATTCATAGGGAGGTAACATCTCTGTGCGACTCTCCTGAGGATAGTTCTGTTGGCGAAATCATCATAATAATGAGAGTCCTTTCCGATGTCAAAGAATCTGTATAATCTCAATCTGTTTGGCTGATGGACCTGAAAATACAGACATATACTTTTTTTCATAATATATAAATGTTTAGATTTTTACTTTTTGATAACCGATTCATATACAGCCTTGACCTTTGCTGCTGCATTATTCCATTTCAGAGAGTTGACCTCCTCGTACCCGCAGCGTGCCGCAAGGGCAGAAATCGCAGGATAGTTCAGAAGACCGTAAATGGCGTCAGACATTGCATCCACATCCCAGAAGTCCACCTTGAGGGCGTAGTTCAATATTTCCGCACAGCCGGACTGCTTGGAAATTATAGAAGGGACATTTGTCTGCATAGCCTCAAGCGGAGATATTCCGAAAGGCTCGGAGATTGACGGCATCACATATACATCAGACAGGGCAAACATCTTCTGGACTTCCACACCGCGGAGGAAACCTGTAAAATGGAACCTGTCAGATATGCCGAGCCTTGCCACATGACGTATGCAGCGGTTCAGCATGTCACCGCTTCCGGCCATGACAAACCGCACGTTATTGCATCTTTTCAGAACCTTGGCAGCGGCCTCAATGAAATATTCCGGCCCTTTCTGATATGTGACACGTCCCAGGAAGGTCACGACCTTCTCCTTGACATTACGCTCAACCTCAAGATTTTCCCTGCCGCTGAAATCCACCGCATTGTGGACAGCGACAACCTTGTCCGGGCTGATTCCGTACCTGTTGATTACAATATTCCTCGTAAGCTCGCTGACGGCCATAACCTTGTCGGCGGCCTCCATTCCTTTCTTTTCAAGGTCAAACACCCTCGTATCAATCTTGTCATCGCTTGCACGGTCAAAAGATGTTGCATGCACATGTATGACAAGAGGCTTTCCGGTCAGCTGCTTTGCAGCGATGCCGGCAAGATATGTAAGCCAGTCATGAGCATGTATCACATCAAATTCATCCTTGTGCTGAAGTGCTATGGTTGCTCCGACCATGGCATATCTGGCAACCTCCTCCATAAGATTCGCACCGTACTTGCCGGAGAATTTATATTTCTGGCCGTACTGCACACGGAATCCCTTTATCTGCCTTTTGCGCTCCTCTTCCACCATCGTGGTGAAATCCTGCGGGTCGACATAAGGGACCATGTTGCTGCCGATGTGCACGAACTGAACTTTACCGAGAAATTCATCTACTGTTGAACTTACTGTGTCAATTGCAACATCGCTTGCATTTATGATTTTCACTGCACTCTGGTCCTCATCACCTGAAGCTGACGGCATTACGAACAGCACGTCAACATCATTGTAGGCAAGGCCTTTGGTCATTCCGTAGCAAGCTGTGCCGAGACCTCCTGCAATATGAGGAGGAAACTCCCATCCGAACATCAGAACTTTCATTATTTTTCCTCCTTCCTATATTGGTCCATTATATATTCTATACGCAAAAGGGCTGCGGTACTCATTGCAGAGGCAATTGCACCGTGAGGCTCATGAGGTGGATCACCGTCATAAAGCTCAGAGAATGCTCCGACACCATGTTTGCTTATGTCCTCGAAGAATCCTTCTACAAGATAATTTGCCCTGTTGCGGAAAGCCGGGCCCATCATCCTGAAGCACACGTCTATATAAGGTGCGAGAAGATCCGGGAACGCACAGCCCTGATGATAGGCAAGGTCACGGTCAATCTGCGATCCTTCGTATACGCCGCGGTAAGCTTCATTGCGCGGTGAAAGCGACCGTAGCCCCCTCTTTGTCAGGAGCTCGTCATTTATTGTCATGACAGTGTCTGAAACAACTTCATCATCGACAGCTATATAGTCAAGGCATATCGCGAACAGTATGTTCGGCCTTACAGCCCTGTCTTGATTTCCATTTCCGGCATAGTCAACAAGATAGCCCCAGTCCTGTCTCCAGAATGTAGGCTGGAAGTTCTGCTTCACCAGATCGCGTACAGGAGTCCAGCGTGCAAGGAACTCATTGTCCTTCTTTGCCCCATATTTGGTCTCCATATCTATGGCAAAGCACAGTGCATTATACCAGAAGGCGTTGGTCTCTATCTGATAGCCGGCCCTCTCGGTTACAGGACGTCCGTAGACGTATGCATTCATCCAGGAAAGCGCAACCCCGTCCATCTGGGACCACAGCAGTCCGTTCGGATGCATGGCAATCTCTTTTCTCCTGCCGGGTGCATAGCTTTCTATTATTCCCTTGAGAGTTTCGCCGTACTTTTTCCATATCTGCTTTTCCCTGCCGCTGAAACGGATGTACTGCTGAATCGTCTCAGTAAGCCTCAAAGGTGCCTCGCACTGTGTCGTACGCCTGAACAGACGCTCCTGTTCATCGGAAATCAACGTGTCAAGAATGCTTTCGAACTCTTCGCAATTGCCGTCGGCATATAGCGTAAGTCCAGGAAGAGAAACAATCGTTTCCCTGAGCAATCCCGTTTCAAGCCACGAAAATCCGGCGTTTATGCGGAGTTTGTCACCCTGGCGGCACTTGAACATCCTCGCATTATGGACAAGCAGGTCATGATACGACTCTATGCTTCCCATCTTCTTCAGAGTGTCCGTAAACTTCCTCTTCAGCCCCTTTGGATTGATTTCGTTTACAGATGCCGAGAATACCACGGACTCTCCAGGCTTAAGGTCAAGGGTGAAAGTACCGGGAACGAAAAGATCCTCACGGCAGTCAAAGCCGCGGCGGTATTCATCGGAGTATGTAACTCCATTGTACCAGTATGGCTGATATTTGAATACCGAAGCGGAAGAAGTCTGGAGATTGAGCCACGGGAAGCCGTTATACATGCGGAATGCAACTCCAGACTCTATCTGGTCAAATCCCGTATAGGCCTCCGAGTTCTGCGCGGTAAGGCTGTGGACACTCCTGAAGGCCATGAAAGGCTTCAGCATAAGCGACACTTTCGACGGGGCGTCAAGAAGCTCATACCTGATGAGAACCTGGTCATTGTCCGGCACCATCATGATGGTCTTGGTGAAAAGTATGCCGCCCACCTTGTATGTCACTACGGGCACCGGATCCGCATCAAAGTCCACAATGTACTTGTGGCCCCTCGGCTCATAAGTGTCGCCATAGCAATGTATGCCGAGATTGAACTGCTTGCCCCTGAGGACAAGGCTTTCGTCCAAAGCGGAAAGGAGCATATACTTCCCGCCCCCCAGTTCCCCGACAGGAACGGCAAGCAGCCCGTGGTAGCGCCTGGTGTTGCATGTCACAATGGACGTGTTGCAATACGCCCCCGACCTGTTCGCCGCGATAATCTCACGCTTCAGCGAATATTCGAGGTTTACAAGCTCGGACTTGTTGAATTTAAGAAAAGCCATACTATATTGTTTAAGTTTATCTCAATCTTTCTTCTTCAGCACTACGGCACATCTGCTCGGCAGGTAAAGGAACAGGGTATCGTCATATTTTCCGTTCCCGTTCTGACTTTTTTCCGGTACGCTGAAATGGACTTCACCAGTCTTTATTCTGGAGAAGCCGTCAAATTCGTTTTCATCTGTATTGAGTACAACCTCATATTTTCCGGCCGGAGCCGCAAAGCCGTAATCGGCGAACGAGGAAGTGGGGTGGAAGTTGAGCGCAAAGATACAATTATTTCTTTGGAAAATAAGTATTTTCTTCTCTTCATCTTGCACAAGAAGCTCCGGTCTGCCCTCCAAAATCGACTCGCGGCGCAAAAATCCGGTCATAGCCTTGTCAAAATTCCGCAAATACATGTATCTGAGGTAATCAGGCTCCGCAAGAGACCATTGCCGCCTTGCATGCGCAAAAGACCATCCGTTTCCTTCACGCGGAAAATCTATCCACTCCGGATGACCGAACTCGTTGCCCATGAAAGTAAGGTACCCGTCACCGGCCGTGGCAGCCGTCACAAGACGTATCATCTTATGAAGGGCTACGCCCCTGTCCACTACGGCAGACTTCGAATCCTTGCTCATGGAAGTGTACATTTCCGCATCCATAAGCCGGAAGGCGATTGTCTTGTCCCCGACCATTGCCTGGTCATGGCACTCGGCATAGCTTATCGTTTTCTCGTCAGCCCTCTTGTTTGTGAGCTGCCACCACATCTCGCCCATGCCCCATTTGTCGTCCGGCAGGGTCTTGATCCATTTTATCCAGTTGTCAGCCACTCCCATGCTCATGCGGAAATCAAAGCCGACTCCGCCCTCCACGAAAGGAGCCGCAAGCCCGGCCATTCCGCTTACGTCTTCAGCAATAGTGAAGGCGTCAGGATTAAGTTCACGCACAAGCATATTGGCAAGGGCCAGATATGTGACGGCATTTTCGTCAACCCCCTGGCCGAAATATGCATCATAGCCGGAAAAATCCTTTCCGAGTCCGTGGTCCCAGTAAAGCATGCTCGTGACACCGTCAAAACGGAAACCGTCAAGATGATATTCCTCCATCCACCATTTGCAGTTGGAAAGCAGGAAATTACGAGTCTCGTCCTTGCCGTAGTCAAAGCATCTTGAGCCCCATGCCGGATGACGCCCCTGGGCACCTTTATAGAAATAGAGGTCCTCCCGTCCGTCAAAGCGTCCGAGTCCCTCAGCTTCATTGTCCACAGAATGAGAATGCACGATGTCCATGACCACGGCTATGCCAAGCCCGTGCGCATCATCCACAAGCGCCTTGAACTCCTCCGGAGTACCGAAACGGGAACTCAAGGCAAAGAAATTTGACACCTGATACCCGAAAGAACCGTAATACGGATGTTCCTGAAGCGCCATAATCTGGATTGTATCATATCCGAGGTCCGCCACGCGTGGCAGCACATTTTTCCGGAATTCGGTGAAAGTGCCGACACGCATCTCTTCCGTCGCCATTCCGATGTGGCATTCATATATAAAAGGGTGTGGTCTTTTCCCGGGCGAGCCGTTTTTCCAGACATACGGTTCGTCAGGATCCCACACCTGGGCACAGAAAGCCTTTGTCTGAGGATCCTGCACGGCGCGGGTCACATAGGCCGGAAGCCTTTCCGCACCTCCGCCGGGCCATTCAACGAACAATTTGTAAAGAGTCCCGTGCGAAAGGAACATGCTGCCGAGGGAGATTTCCCAGTTTCCTCCTCCCGCCGGTCTGAGGGCATAGGCCTCACTGCGTCTCCAATTATTGAATTCCCCTATGAGATATATTTTAGTGGCATTGGGAGCCCACTCCCTGAACACCCATCCGTCCGCGGTCTTGTGAAGCCCATAGTAAAGGTGGTTATTCACACCGTTGGCAAGACTGCCGTCCGACGACATCCTGTCACGGACATCCGATATCCTCGCATGCCTGGCGTCAATCGCATCCTTGAACGGCATGAGCCACGGATCCGAGTCATAAATCATATTTTGTTTCTTCCCGTTCATTTTCTCCTGTCTTAAATTCACTGTCTGTCTGCATCCATGTCCCCAAGCCTCTCGCGGGCACTCCTCAGATATGCCCTGCACAAAGCAATCAGTTCCGTGGAACGTCCTATATACTTTTCTATGTCACCTATCCCCGTATTGGGATCTTCCACTTTGGCGGCGATGGATTCAAGCTCCTCAACCGCTGCGGCATAGTCAAATTCTTTTTTATCCTGTTTCATATATCCTGTCATTTCAAATCCCTTACCCCGCTGACGACGCAATCAACAGTTCCGTCCTTGAACACCAGCGACATCCTTTCGCCTATGCCGCGCCCGTGCGCAGTCTTCACCACGACTCCGCCGGAGTCAGTCACAAGCACATACCCGCGCTCCACTATAGCCCTCGGGTCAGCCGCCGCAATCCTTGCCGCCAGCAAATCCACCGCTGCCTCCATTGCTCCGATCCTAAGGGCCGCACCGCCCCTGATTCTTGAGCGCAGAAGTCCCAGCATGCCTTCCATTACGGAAAGACGCCCGGAAAAAGCCAGCTGCATACGTGTCCTGTAATACGAAAGCCTCTCGTCCTCAGCCTCATATATGCCTATAAAGAAATCGGCAAGCGCAGTCGGGGTCTTAAGGTATTCATGAGCCACCATGTCACAGACATGATAGTCCTGGTCATGACCGACAGCCGTAAGCACCGGAAGCGGATATTGGGCTATTACCGATGCCATCAGGTAATCGTCATAGCATGCAAGATCCAGCTTGGCTCCGCCTCCCCTCAGTATCAGTACCGCATCGTATTCTTTTCCGCTGTCAAGAACGGCATCGAGGGCAGCGACCACAGACTCAGGACAGGACACGCCCTGCATCTGGGCAGGGTACAGATCAGTGACGAAAGCAAAACCGTATTCATTTTCATGAAGATGCCGCATGAAATCCCTATATCCGGCTGCATCGGAAGCAGAAATCACAGCCAGTCTTCCCGGAAGAAGAGGCAGGGCAAGCTTTTTCTGCAGGCCGGCAAGCCCTTCTCTCTCAAGACGTTCTATTGTACGCAGCCGTTCCTGTTCTTTCAGCCCTATTGAGTAGTCCGGGTCAATGTCATTTATTATCAGAGACAATCCGTAGAGATGGCTGTAGCTGGGCTGCACCTGCACCAGAACAGACATTCCCTCCGCTATGGGAGTTCCTGTCACAGACTCGAAATAAGGTGCGAGAAAACGGTATTTGGAACTCCAGATTACGGCTCCGGCCTTTGCAACAAGACCATTTTCACCGCTTTGCGAAAGCTCCATGTAGCAATGTCCGCCGCTGCGGACCTTTATTGCACTTACCTCAGCACGAAGCCATATTTTTTTCGGGAAAAGACATTCTACGCCCTCCTTCAGCTTAGACTGGAATTCGAAAAGGTCTATAAAGTCTTTTTCCATACGGTTCCGGGCGCTTTTTGTTTTAAGTTTTGAAGCGAGACAAATTTAGCAAAATTTCCTTTACATACACCATGATTTCATAAGAAATAAAATAAATTCGCTATCTTTGCCGACTGATTTTGAGACCCCACGCATTATGAAGATCAAAGAAGCAGTATTTGCCGGAAGCAGCACAAGGATATCCGAAAAGCCGAAACAGAAATTTCCTGAGTTCGCCTTTATCGGACGGTCGAATGTAGGCAAGTCGTCATTGATCAACATGCTGTGCAACAACAAGAAACTTGCATTGACATCCGGCAAGCCCGGGAAGACAAAGCTTGTGAACCACTTCCTGATAAACAGGCAATGGTATCTTGTGGACCTTCCGGGATACGGATATGCAAAAATGTCGGCGACAGGGAAGCAGAAGCTCGAGCAGGTTATACGCAATTATATAAATCTGTCGGAAGAAATGGTTCTTCTTTTCGTCCTTATTGATTCCCGTCACGACATAATGAAGGCGGACATGGACTTTCTCATGGAGCTTGGCCAGAGCCAGATTCCGTTTGCCATAATATTCACAAAAGGCGACAAGAACGGTCCCAACGCACTGAAAGAGCAGACAGACAGAATCAAAAACCAGATTCTTGAATTCTGGGAAGAGCTTCCTCCGACCTTCATAAGTTCATCACACACAGGCATGGGACGCGATGAGATACTCAATTATATAGATGAAGTGCTTTCATCTGAAACTGACAGCGAGTAAAAAACCAAACCCTCACCTATACGATGCACAACGAACACAAAATGAAACTTTTTGCCTGCAGAGCCTCAAAAGACTTTGCAATGAAAGTCGCCAAGGCACTTAAGCTTGACCTGGGCGAGTCTGATGTACTGACCTTCAGCGACGGAGAATTCCAGCCGTCTTTCAATGAGAGCGTCAGAGGAGCAACCGTATTTATCGTGCAGTCGACGACTCCTCCTACAGACAATCTGTTCGAGCTGCTTCTCATGGCTGACGCAGCGAAAAGAGCCTCAGCGTACAGCGTAATCGCAGTAATGCCCTACTTCGGATGGGCAAGACAGGACCGCAAGGACAAGCCGAGAGTATCCATCGGAGCCAAGCTGGTGGCCAACATGCTCCATGCCGCCGGCTGTGACCGCGTGATGACATGCGACCTGCATGCCGACCAGATACAGGGCTTCTTTGATTTCCCTGTGGACCATATATATGCAAGTACCGTATTCCTTCCTTACCTCAAGGCAAAAAACATTGAGAACCTTGCTATAGCGGCTCCCGACATGGGCGGTGCAAAGAGGGCAAATGCATACGCAAGATACCTCCAATGTCCGGTAATCATCTGCCACAAGTCCCGTGAAAAGGCAAACGTCGTAGGCTCCATAACTGCAATCGGAGAGGTCGAGGGCAAGAATGTAGTCATAGTGGACGACATGATCGACACAGCCGGAACCCTGGCCAAGGCAGCCAATGTGCTCAAGGACATGGGAGCGGCAAGTGTACGTGCATGTGCTACGCACGCAGTGTTCTCAGGACCTGCATACGAGAGGATTGCCGAATCCGCACTTGAAGAAGTAATCGTGTCGGATACAATTCCTCTGAGCCAGGACCCTTCAAAGGACAGGAGCAAGATAACAGTCCTGACAATGACCGAGATATTTGCGGATATCATAGACAAGGTTTACAATTACGAGACAATCAGCTCAAGCTTTATAAACTGACCGTAAATGGAGATTTTCATAGCTGCACTGATTCTCGTATCCCTTTGCATAATAGGGCTTGGCGTAAACATCTTTTTCAGGAAAGACGGGAAATTTCCCGAGACTGAGATAGAAAACAACGTCCAGATGCGCAAAAGGGGCATAAGGTGTGCGAAAGAAGAAGAGATGAGAATCTGGGGCAGAAAAAACGGGAAGGACTTTTCATGCAGTGAGACCGGCTGCAGCGACTGCAGCGCAGGCTGCCATTAAAATATATTTATTATGAGCCTTTTAGCTATTGTGGGCAGGCCGAATGTCGGAAAGTCCACACTTTTCAACCGCCTCGTGGGAATGAGGCAGGCAATCGTGGACGAAACCGCCGGCGTGACCCGTGACAGACACTACGGGAAATGCGAATGGTGCGGAACGGAGTTCTCTGTGGTTGACACGGGGGGATATACCTCAAATTCCGATGACGTATTCGAGGAAGAAATCCGCAAGCAGATAATGCTTGCCGTAGAAGAAGCATCCGTGGTGCTGTTCATGGTGGAAGCCGGGACAGGCATAACCGACTATGACGAAGAAATTGCGGACATACTGAGACGGTCAGGCAAACCGGTGATACTCGCCGTGAACAAAGTGGATACCGGTGACAAGATGTACGACTCCTACCAGTTCTACTCTCTCGGACTGGGTGATGTCTGGAGCATATCATCCGCCAACGGAAGCGGAACGGGAGACCTTCTTGACGAAATTGTAAGACAGCTTCCTGCCGATGATCCGGACAAAGACGAACATCCTGAACTGCCGCATTTCACCATTGTCGGCAAGCCGAATGTCGGCAAATCTTCGCTTACAAACGCCCTGCTCGGCAAAGAAAGGAACATAGTGACTCCGGTGGCAGGCACAACACGCGACTCCATAGCCACGCTCTACAACAAATTCGGCCACGAATTCATGCTTGTGGACACCGCCGGCATGAGGAAGAAGACAAAGGTGCATGAAGACCTTGAATTCTACTCAGTAATGAGGTCCATCCGTGCAATCGAGCACTCGGACGTATGCATACTGATGGTGGACGCCCAGACAGGAATTGAGTCGCAGGACATGAGCATCTTCAATCTCATCCAGCGCAACCGCAAGGGATGTGTCGTAGTTGTAAACAAATGGGACACAATCGAAAAGGACAGCAACACCATGAAGGAATATACCGCAGCGATAAAAGAGAGGCTCGCGCCTTTCAACGACCTGCCGATAATCTTCACCTCTGTGATAAACAAGCAGAGGATAATGGATGTCCTGAATGCAGCTGCACATGTATATGAGAATTATTCAAGGAAAATCTCCACATCGAAGCTGAACGAAATCATGCTCCAGGAAATAGACAACTATCCTCCTCCTGCGTGGAAAGGCAAATACATAAAAATCAAGTATGCCACACAGCTTCCGACAAGATTTCCCTCATTTGCGTTCTTCTGCAATCTTCCGCAGTATATACGCGATCCGTACAGACGTTTCATAGAAAACCGCCTGAGGGAGAATTTCGACCTTACCGGATGTCCGGTACAGGTATTCTTCCGTCAGAAATAGCAAGGAGCCTTATACAAACAGAGAGGGTGGCCAAATTCCGATTGGCTACCCTCAATTTTTTAACCCTTATCATTAACAACTAAACTAACTGCACCGCAACTTATTGCAAAGCCTGTGCCAGAACCAAAGACATCCGGCTGCGGCCGTATATTTTTCGCATAATATGTCCCGTTTTAATCCGGACGCTCAATTTTCAGATGCTGAATATAATATGAGGAGTCTTTGTATCCGACAAAAATCGTGACCACAAACATCTCTCCGCCTGCTGTCAGAGTCCCCAGGGCATATTTCATATTTGACCTTCCTGCCGTATGATTGATTTCAAAAGAACGTGGCGTGTATGTCCGGAAAAATGATTTCATTATCTGACAGGCCTGGTTGCGGCTTGAATCATTGGAGGACGAGAAGATTGTAATTTCAAGATTGTCGGAAAACCATGCTGAAAGTTTCTCTGCATCACCGGCAGCAAGATACTTTGAAATCGGTGTAAACACATCATATCCGTTTCCCTGCGCTTTCAAAATGGACGGGAACAAAAGAAAGGCTGCCGCTGCTGACAGCATATATGACATTGTTGTTTTCATTCTTATTATTCTTGAGTCGGGCCGAGACACTGCAAAATCCGAGCCTGAAACACTCAGAATACAGAAAAACATCATTCTGCACAAATATGCTTTTCAAGAAGTTTGTTATATTTGTGCTTCGCACATATATACGCCTGCGCTTCGGCATAATCAAAGTGAAACTTTGCTTCTGCTCTCAGCTTTTTGCTATATTTGTCCGAACGGACATATATACGCCTGCGCTTCGGCAAAGCATTCAAACAAGTTTGATACTTTGCTCTCAGCTTTTTGCTATATTTGTCCGAACGGACATATATACGCCTGCGCTTC
>CAMWUW010000017.1 GCA_947177525.1 uncultured Bacteroidales bacterium
GATTCACAAAACATTGGCAAACAACACATTGAGATTTCACGGTGTGCGCGTTGGGCAGGCGATTTACAGGAATGCAATGATTGATAGATGATTGCGCACCACACGGCCAGTGCTGTCGCAACTTCTGACACTGGCCGCCAATGCTGATGCTGGCTGTCAATGCAGATGCTGGCCGCCAATGCAGATGTCAGGCAAGATTCTGCCGAACTGAAAACCCATAAGGGCGGCATGCCCCTCCCAAAAACACAAAAGAAGCCACGATGGGCAGAGGACGTGGAAAGAAACCTCAAGTTAATCTGAAGACGACACAATCATGAACACAACTGCGGCCATTGTCAGTGCTATTCCTATTATCACATTGGCAGTAACCGGTTCACCGAAAGCCAAGGCACCGACAAGTATTGCCGTAATCGGTTCAAATACCCCAAGCACAGATGCCTTTGCCGCACCTATCTTCCTTGTTGCCAAAGCGAGAGTGGCAGTTGACACAATCGTCGGAAGAACAGCCAGACCCACCAGATTGGCCCAGGCACCGGCACCGTCTATGCCAAGCATCAGCGAATGTCCTCCGGCCAAGGCCTTTATGCAGAACACGGCAGTCCCCACAAGCAGTGCATAAAAAGTCAAAAGCGTATTTGAGACTTTCCGGATCATCTTGCTCCTGTTGATTATGACAATAAACATTGCATACGCCAGGGCTGAACATCCGGCGATTACAAGTCCTTTTGTCTGCACGGCATGAGCTCCGTCATTCTTTGACAATATGTACACCCCGACAAATGTCAGAATGATGGAAAACCACACCTGCCATGTCGGATACACACGCAAAAACACCATTATCACAGCCACAAGCACCGGATAAAGAAACACTACCGTAGTGGCCATTCCGGATGGAATGAAGCGGTATGCCTCAAACAGGAACAGACTGCTCATTGTGAAAAGGGCGCCGAGAATCACCAGCCTGACCAACTGACGGGAAGAAACCCTGAAACTCTCCCGGCGGAATGCCAGCCAGCAGCCAAGCATAAGCACAGACAGGGCATAGCGGAAAAACAGCACATTTTCCACTGGTGCCCCTCCATTAAGCAAAGGCATGGCAAACAGGGGATTAAGCCCGTATGTCACACCTGTAACTATACCGGCCGCATAGCCGGCAACAATATCTTTATCTATTTTCAAAAGATTATGCTAACCTATAAAGTCCAGA
This sequence comes from uncultured Bacteroidales bacterium, assembly GCA_947177525.1. GTDB lineage: Bacteria > Bacteroidota > Bacteroidia > Bacteroidales > UBA932 > Cryptobacteroides. The sequence continues at coordinate 1,208 of CAMWUW010000017.1, forward strand.
ATAGAGGCGATGTCATCCTTTCCGAAAGACTTCTGCTCGCCTGAAGAAAGATTCTTTATATTGACAGTCCCGGCTGCAGCCTCGCTTTCACCCACTATGGAAATGAAAGGTATATGCTTCTTGTCTGCATAATCAAACTGCTTCTTCAGCTTTGCCGTATCAGGATAGATTTCACACGAAACCCCGGCCTCACGCAGAGACTTGACAACAGGGACAAGATATCTGATTTCATCATGGCCCATATTGGCAAAAAGAATGCGGGTAGAAGACGTAACTTCAGCAGGGAACTTATCCAATCCCTTCAAGACATCATAAATGCGGTCCGCACCGAAAGAAATCCCGACTCCAGACATATCCGGAAGCCCGAAAATTCCTGTAAGGTTGTCATACCGTCCTCCTCCGCAAATGCTTCCGATTGCAAAGTCCTTTGCCTTTACCTCGAAAATTGCACCGGTATAATAATTCAGTCCGCGGGCAAGAGAGAGGTCAATTTCAACATCATGCCTTATCCCGGCCGCACCTACAAGCCCGAAAAGTTCCTCCAGCTCATCAAGCCCGAGAAGTCCCGTCTCAGACACAATTCCGGAAACAGACTCTCCGTTCATCAGTTTCCTCATCAGAGCCAGTTTGTCGGCGGAAGACCCGGACATTTCAAGCACCGGGCGTATCACAGCCACAGCCTCATCCGTAAGTCCCTTGTCCTTCATCTCAGCCTCAACGGCCTCAAGCCCAATCTTGTCAATCTTGTCAATCGCAACAGTAATGTCCACGACCTTGTCAGGGAAACCGCAAATCTCAGCCATTCCCGTAAGGACCTTGCGGTTATTGATTTTTATGCAAACGTTTACGTCAAAAAGAGTGAATACCCTGTCGACAATCTGCACAAGTTCAAGTTCATTAAGAAGAGACCTGGAACCTATCACATCGACATCACACTGATAGAACTCCCTGTAGCGTCCCTTCTGAGGACGGTCCGCACGCCACACAGGCTGAATCTGGAAGCGTTTGAACGGAAAAGAAATCTCATTCTGATGCTGCACGACAAAACGGGCGAAAGGAACTGTAAGGTCATAGCGCAACCCCTTTTCGCACACTTTCAGGGAAAGAGCCTTGCTGTTGTAGCCGTTTTCTGTGCCCTCAACCTTGTAATCGTCATAACTGATGCCGGAAAATGCATCTCCGGAATTCAGTATCCTGAAAAGAAGTTTGTCGCCCTCTTCACCGTATTTCCCTAAAAGCGTGCCCAGATTCTCCATTGACGGAGTCTCTATAGGCGCATAGCCATAGGTTTTGAACACACTGCGGATAGTGTCGAAAATATAATTCCTGCCGGCCATTTCTGCCGGTCCGAAGTCTCTTGTACCCTTTGGGATTGACGGTTTCTGTGCCATTTGTCTGCATTTTTCTATTGAACCTGCAAATATATCAAATTTATTTGAATGTATGCAGCCCGGCACAGCCGCATGTTTATCCTGAGCCTCCGGATGCATGCCGGCTTGACTCTCCGGATGCTGCCGGAACACATACGAACATAGCCAAGACATAAGACTCAGACAACAGACATAAAGCTCAGGCAGCAGATACTTTTTAAAATCGGAATACAGCAAAACCAAAGCGCTGCCTGAAATTTTCTCACCGAAAATCCAGACAGCGCCTTAAAAACCTACAAAACAACTATCAGTCGTCCACTTCTATTATATGGAACGCACTGTTGAATTTAAGTTCAAGCCTATTCGACAGCTTCACCTCGTATGTCTTTCTTCCTATTTCATACTCCACGTATTCCGCATCGGGATAATGCATGTCAACGAACTTTCTTATTCCCTCCGGAATGAGAGCCGGAGATATGCTTCCTTTTTTGGCCTCAATCTTCTTCAGACTTCCGGAATGGCTGAATTCCATGATGATTCCGTTTGTAAGCATCACATTGTAGTCAGGCCTGAAAATATCATCATCCTTGGTGAGATACATGACCTCAACGCCCTGATAGGTACTGTTCACAAAAGCTTTTGCCTCATCAGGAAGCTGTTCAAAAGTACAAGGCCTGTCATCGGCACAAGCCGAAAACACAAAAGCAGACACCCCCGCGACAAATGCAATAATCCTTTTCATAATATAATTTTTTTATGACTTAAATAAAACTTTGCAAGAACATGCAGGCAAATTGCCAGCCTGTCTCTCACAGTAAAAACTCATTCCATGACGTCTACAGGCGCAAAACAGAATGCGCAAGCCCCACTGCAAAAATCGGGCTCTTGCCACATCTCCGGACAAAAAAATCACCTCCCGACGGATCAAAAAAGTGCATACAAAGAAACAATGCGGCATATATTTGCTATTTTTGCCGGCCAGTATAATACCGGATTTCACATCCGGCATACACAGCAATGAAAACAAACAGAAACATAGCAACAGCAGCAGGAATCTGCCTTCTCATCCTCATGCTTGCCGCAGACCTCTCAACAGGAAGCCATGCCGACAAGACGACCATGACGATGCTGCGGCTCCCAAGAGCGGCCACGGCAATACTTGCAGGAGCCGCCCTCGCACTTGCAGGAGTGCAGATGCAAAGCATTTTCAGAAACCCCATCGCAGACCCGCACATAATGGGAGTCAGCTCAGGAGCATCCTTCGGGGCAGCTGCAGCGGCATTGGGAGGAACATTAATTTCAGGATGGCAGGTCAATGCATTCCCGACAGCAGCCGCAGCCGTGGCAGGAGCAGCGGCCAGTGCAGCAGTCATAATGGCGGCAGCCCAAAAAGTCCGGAATGCAGCCACTCTGCTCATTTTCGGCATAATGCTCGGCTTCATGGCCAATGCAGCAGTCGCAGTCATGCAATTCAACACGGACGCGGAAAGCCTGAAAATATTCTACAACTGGTCAGCCGGAAGTTTTTCATATACATCCTGGAACCAGATCGGCATCATGGCTGCGGCAACTGCGGCGGGATACGCTGCTGCGGCATTCAACCGCAAAGGACTTGACATTCTGCTTTTCGGGGATGAATATGCCCAGGCGTGCGGGGCCTCACCAAGGCGCATACGACTCACTGCAATGCTCAGCTGCTGTCTCACCACAGGCATCACAACTGCATTTTGCGGTCCCATAGGCTTTGTCGGCATCATATCACCGCATATAGCAAAGACAATCCTCGGAACTTCATCACACCGCATCACACTTGCAGGCTCAATGCTTTGCGGCAGCATAATAAGCGTAGCGGCAGATCTGATTTCACAATCCCAGAAACTCCATATACCCGTATCCGGAACAATGGCCTTCGTCGGGCTGCCGATAATTTTCCACATACTGCTGAAAAAATCTGAAATATGAAAAACGGAAGTCCACTGATTCAAATAAGGAACATGACAATAGGCCACGGACGCCCATTATATAAGGATATTTCATTCGACATTTCAGAAGGAGACTGCATAATGCTGTGCGGAGCCAACGGAAGCGGCAAGACAACACTTCTCAATGCAATCTCGGAAATGCAGCGCAAAAATGATTCCGTCCGCCGCGGCACAGCGGAAACAGCCATGATTCCGGCAAGAGTCCCTAAAGTCAAAGGATTCACGCTCAAAGAGTTCATTCGCCTGAGTTGTTTCACCGGGGCAGGATACATGAACAATGGCAGAAACGGGAACGGAACAGAAAAAGCAATGAAGATTCTTGGAATAGAAAGACTCGCGGACAGAGACATATCCACACTCAGCGACGGAGAATTCCAGAAGGCATGCATTGCCGCGGCACTGGCACGCAGGGCATCCGTAATATTGCTTGACGAGCCCACCGCCTTCCTTGATGCAGAAAACCGAAGATCCGTACTGCAGGCCCTGAGCAGCCTGTGCAGCAGCGGGCAAGGCCATGCCGTAATATTTTCAACGCACGATCTTCATGAGGGCATGGCAGCATGCAACAAAGTACTGGCTCTCGGAGCCGACGGAATATTCAGATGTGCACCGGCGGACGAAGAAAACGTCAGAATACCGGCAATGAGGGAAAGCATGGAAAAAGCTGTCGCAGGAATATTCAAGGAGACATTTTAGCCTGTATACATAAAAATACTTCGGCAAACATACGGCACAAACGAAACTTTTACTATCTTTGGGGTTCGTATTTCATACGTCACTTTCTTTCGCCTCGGCAATCCGAACAAGTTCGATTGCACTTGGCTTAAACGAAAGGTTCATTTTTTTACAACAGTACACCCCATGGGAAACAGACTTTTTCTGATTGACGGACATGCATTGATTTTCAAAATGTATTATGCATTCCTTCGCCATCCTATGATCAACTCCAAGGGGGCAGACATGTCAATTCTTTTCGGATTCACAAAATATGTCCTGGAACTGATCGAAAAAGAAAAGCCGACTCACCTTGCCGTTGCATTCGATCCTCCGGGAGGCACATTCAGGCATGAAATCTATACCGAATACAAAGGAACGAGGGAAGAGACCCCGCAGCTTGTGATTGATGCACTTGAGCCATTGTGCGAGCTATGCCGTGCGATGAGCATTCCCGTTCTTATGGTCAAGGGATTCGAAGCTGACGACGTGATAGGCTCAATGGCAAAAAAAGCCGAGAAAGAAGGCTTCACGGTCTACATGGTCACGCCGGACAAGGACTATGGACAGCTGATTTCCGAAAACATCTACCAGTTCAAGCCAGGCAAGTCCGGTTCTGAGAGCGAAGTGATAGACGTTGCCAAAGTATGTGAAAAATACGGAATACAGCGCCCGGAGCAAGTGATAGACATACTTACGATATGCGGAGACACGTCGGACAACATTCCCGGCATCAAAGGAGTAGGTGAAGTCGGAGCCGGCAAACTGGTGTCGAAATACGGGTCTGTGGACGGCATATATGAGCACATCGGGGAACTGACGCCAAAGCAGAAGACGGCATTTGAAAATGCCAGGGGACATATCGGCATGAGCAACAGGCTCGTGACAATAAAGACAGACATCCCGCTGGATGTGACCGGAGAAGAAATGGCGGTCAGCTGCCAATACGGACCTGAGGTGGCAGACCTTTTTGAAAAATATGAATTCGGCTCATTGCTAAAACACATAGGACACACGAAGAGGGCCGGAAGCAATGATGCGGAGACTGTGTCATATAAAGAAACCGGCATAAAGGAAATCACAAGACAGGCGAAGAAAGCCGGAAGCTGCTCCATAATCACGGAAAGCGAACACGAAGGAATATTCACTCCCGTGAAAAGGGTTACAATAGGCGTTGCGGAAGGGAATCTTGTCGCGGAAGGAAATGCGGAGGATTTTGCAGAGATAATCTCAGACCCCGAGATATCAAAATACGGCTACGACCTTAAGTTACAGAGCAATATTCTGTCATACAACGGAGTGCCGCTGCAAGGCAGGCTGCTGGATATCGGGCTGATGCATTATCTGATAAACCCGGAGAAAAGCCATAAAATAGACATTCTGTCCAAAACCTATCTGAACATCAGCATAGAGGATGATGCATCTGCGAAAAGGCAGGACACGCCTCTTACGCTTTTTGATGAGGCACCTGAACAGGAAGAGACATCAACGGTACGTTTCCAGGAAGCCGCAGTGACTTGCCTGCTTGGAGAGAAAATCTGGGAGGAGATGGGCAGTCTCGGCCTGAGGGAGCTGTATGACAATATGGAAGAGCCGCTGATGAAGGTGCTTTCCAAGATGGAGACAGAAGGGGTAAAAGTGGACCTGGTCCAGCTGCGCAGATATGCTTCCGGGCTTGCTGCCGAGATGAACAATATACAGGACAAGGTCAGGGAAATGGCAGAAGACCCGAACCTGAACATATTGTCGCCCAAGCAGATAGGAACGCTTGTCTTTGAAAAGCTCCGGCTTGACCCAAAGACAAAGCCCAAGAGCGGAGTGAGATATGTATATCCCACTGACGAAGAGACCTTGAGTGCACTCGCCCACAAGCATCCAATAATAAACGAGATTCTTGAGTACAGGGGCGTCAAGAAACTGCTGTCGACATATATCGAACCGCTCCCGGGATATATATCACCGGTTACGGGAAAGATACATACTACCTTCAATCAGGCACTTACGGCAACAGGACGCCTGAGTTCATCCAAGCCGAACCTCCAGAACATACCTGTCCGCACAGAACGGGGAAAGGAAATCAGGAAAGCCTTCGTTCCGGGCACACCGGAAGGGCAGATTGTATCCGCAGACTATTCACAGATAGAGCTGAGGATAATGGCTCACCTGAGCTGCGACACCCATCTTATAAGGGCATTCCGTGAGGGGCTTGATGTACATGCGCTCACTGCCTCGAAAATTTTCGGCACACCGATAAGCGAAGTGAGCACGGAACAGAGACGCATAGCGAAAACGGCCAATTTCGGAATAATGTACGGAATATCGGCCTTCGGACTGTCGCAGCGGCTCAAGATAGGCAGGGCCGAGGCAAAGCAGATAATAGATGACTACTTTGCAAACTTTCCTGCCATTTCATCATATATAGAGGACACAATAGCAGCAGCAAGAGAGACCGGATATGTAGAAACCATATTCGGAAGGAGGAGATACCTCCCCGACATCAATTCCAAGAACGGGACAGTACGCTCGCTTGCTGAGAGGAATGCCATAAACGCCCCTATCCAGGGCACTTCCGCAGACATAATAAAGCTTGCGATGATAAATGTGGACAGGAGGCTGGCCAAGGAAGGCCTCAGAAGCCGCATGGTGCTGCAGATACACGACGAGCTTGTGTTTGACGCCATTGCCGACGAGGTCATGCAGCTGGAACAGATTGTCCGGGAGGAAATGGAAAATGTCGTCAGTCTATCAATACCGCTAACAGTAGAATGCAACCATGGCAACAACTGGCTCGAAGCTCACTAATCTTCCGGACACGGACCTTGTCCGTCTCGCCGCTGAACAGAATCAGGCGGCCTTCATCGTGCTCTATACCCGCTACAACGCAGGTGTAAGAAGCCACATTTCGAGATATGCCTCGCAAAAGGAGGACATAGAGGACATTTGTCTGGAGAGTTTCCAAAAGGCCTTCAGCCAGATTGCCACCTATAACCCGGAATACAAATTCTCCACCTGGCTGTACAGGATCGCAAGGAACACGGCTTTCGACCACCTGAGCAGGCATGACAGGGAGAAGACCAACATGCCCACCACATCCATCAATGAGGAGCTGGCCCAGCTGAATGAACTTCCGGCAACGATGCACAATCCGGAGGAAGACATAATCAACCAGCAGGAATACGACAAGTGGCTGAACAATATTGAGAAGCTCAAAGATGACTACAGGACAGTGGCAAAAATGAATCTTATCGACAACTTCGGCTACAAAGAGATAGCGGATGCCCTTGACATGCCGATCAATACGGTAAAGACAAAGATACGCAGGGCTAAAGCACAGCTGCTGAAGATGATGGATTATTCGGACGAACTGCTTTAGAATTTTAACAAGAAGGATTTCACCCAACAGGAGAAAAGAGATGAGATTTGAAGAATTCAGTGATGTCATACTGGAAAGGTTTCCCGAGATGACACATGAACAGATGGAGAAGTTCCAAAAAATGGAAGACTTGTACAGGGACTGGAACTCAAAAATAAATGTAATATCAAGAAAAGACATAGACAGTCTGTACACCCACCATGTGCTGCATTCATTGTGCATTGCCGCATATCTGAAGACGCAGATGCCGGAAGCATACGGAGCACTGAGGTCCGGCACCGGAGAGACATGCATCCTCGACCTCGGCACAGGGGGAGGCTTTCCGGGAATACCTCTGGCAATAATGTTTCCTGGTGTGCATTTCACATTGTGCGACTCAATCGGGAAAAAGATAACAGTAGCCTCAGGGGTATCCAGGGAACTGAAGCTTGACAATGTCACTACAGTCAATGCCCGCGCGGAATCTCTCGGCAAGACGTTCGACTATGTTGTGTCGCGGGCCGTCACTTCTTTGGACAATTTCATGCCATGGGTAAAGGGCCGGTACAAAAAAGGCATACTTTATCTGAAAGGCGGAGACATTGCGGAGGAAATTGCCGTGATGATGGGAAAATTCAGGATGAAGAAAGGTTCTGTACACACCTGGCCCATCAGCAGCTGGACGCCGGATTCTTTCTTTGAAGGTAAAATGGTAGTCTACATTGAGAACAATCCCTGAATATTTTTCAAAATATTTTGTAAATAAATTGAAAAAGACTACCTTTGCACTCCCATTTATATACGCGAAAATATAAAAACAAAAAATAATGAAAAGAACATTCCAACCATCACAGCGCAAGCGCCGCAACAAGCACGGATTCCGCGAGCGCATGTCGACTCCTAACGGACGTCGCGTATTGGCAGCACGCCGCCGTCATGGCCGCAAGAAACTTACAGTATCATCTGAAGACAGATATTGATTGCAATAAACAGAAAACCCGACCGAAAGGCCGGGTTTTCTGTTTATTGGGCATGCGTGGTACACAACACGCTGAGAGTCAGCCCATTCCTATAAATCGCTGCCCCGTTTTCACGTCAGGGCAGCGATTTATAGGATATAGCTAAGAATCAAGGGGTTACGTACCACGGACACGAATTCTTCCGTCAGTTCACGCGGATTTTCATGGATGCTGAACGCAATCCCTTAGCCCTGACTGTGAGAACAGCCTCACCGGCCTCGCATCCGGCCTGCACTATCACAGTAAGCATACCTCCGAAAGCATGCATCCGAGGCTCATGGAATATGTCAAGACACGTCGGGTCTCCATTGGCAGATGCCCTGTATGAGGCAGCCCCGCTGACCTCAAATTCAAGCATGCGCGAATCATCAGGACACAGATTTCCGTCCTTGTCCACAACTCTTGCCGTCACGTAAGCCAGGTCTTTCCCATCTGCCGCAAGAACCGGAACACTGCTGTTTCCAATGAAGCCAAGACCGCTCTCCAATTCAATGTGATGAGGCCGTCCTGCTGTCCTCACGACCTTTTCATCTGCAATCATGCCGTCATTGTCATAGGCAATCACCTTTAGCTCACCAAGACAATAGACCACGTCATCCCATATAAGGCGGTAGCGCTCTTCATGATTCTCAGTCTGCACGCCCTTCACCATCCGTGCCGTATCAACCGGCTCATATCCTTTCCCGACAGGAGATGGTGCCTTGCGCCTGCGTCCGCAGCTTACACCGTTGACAAAAAGCTCAGCCTCCGGCCATGAAGTATAGACAAATACAGGAATCTCTTCACCCTCATGCCCTTTCCAGTTCCAATGAGGAAGCATGTAAAGAGTAGGCTCCGTCCTGTTCCAGACACTTCTGTAAAGATAGAACCTGTCCTTCGGTATTGATGCAAGGTCAATGATTCCGAACATAGAACTGTGGTTAGGCCATGCATCCGTATCATAAGGGGAAGGCTCTCCGAGATAGTCAAATCCAGTCCATACAAACTGTCCCATAGTCCATTCATAATCATCCGCAAGAGCAAAATCAATATCCGGAACATTTGCCCATGCACATGCGTCAAGGTCGTATGAAGAACAATGATGGTCATCGTCAGTAGCACCGAACCGTTTCACTGCAGGCCGTTTGTACACACCGCGTGAACTCACTGTCGACGCTGTCTCCGAGCCGAGCACAAAGCCATGTGGCAGATTTTCGTAAGCCTCAATATACCTGAAAGTACGGTAATTGAGACCAGGTATGTCTATAAGTGCGGCAAAGCCGTTGTCAAGGACACAGGACACCTGGTCCATGCCGCATGTACAAGGCCTTTCCGGGTCTTCCCTATGGCAAATGTCCTGCAGGAATTTTGCAACTTTGTAGCCCTCGCTGCTGCACTGTGTCGGGACCTCATTTCCTATGCTCCACATCACAACGCACGGATTATTGCGCCATTGGTGCAGCATGTTGACCATATCCCGTTCCGCCCAGGTCATTGACGGTATGTCAGACTGAACATTGAAGAACCGGTGGTAGCCGTTTGCGCATTTCGCAATATCCCACTCGTCAAATGGCTCAATCATCATCATGAAACCCATTTCGTCACACAGTCTTACAAGTTCAGGTGCCGGCATATTATGGGAAGTCCTTATTGCATCGCATCCCATGTCCTTGAGCAAAAGCAGCTGATGGCGCAAGGCGGCGACATTGATTGCAGTGCCGAGAGGGCCGAGGTCATGATGATTGCATACGCCCTGGAACTTCCGCGGCTTGCCGTTCAGGAAAAATCCTTTTTCAGGAATATACTCAATGCTGCGCACACCGAAAGATGTCTCATACGTATCCGCCAATATGCCGTCGGCAAAAATCCTTGACACCGCACGATACAGCGCAGGAGACTCAGGCGACCACAGATGCGGCTGCCCGATTATGAAATTCTGGACCATCGGCTGCCCTTCTCCGGTCTTGCCGGAGAAAGTACGGAAATCAGCAACAGTGCCGTCCGGAGCCAAAATGGAAGTCTCTATTTTCAGCTTATGGCTTCCAGCCCCCTCGACAGCCGTTTCTATCCTGACAGAAGCATAGTCCTTCTCCACATGCGGAACAGTCACATGCGTCCCCCATACCGGAACATGGACATCAGAAGTAAAAATCAGGTGCACATTCCTGTAAAGACCGGCCCCCGGATACCATCTTGACGATTGCGGACGATTCTCCAATCTCACGGCAAGCACATTGCCGCGGCCGTCATCGGTAAGATAAGGCGTAATGTCATAATGGAAAGAGCTGTAGCCATAAGGCCAGAAACCCACTTCCCTGCCGTTGACATAGACCCTTGCCTCGCTCATTGCCCCGTCGAAAAGCAAAGTGGCCTTCTTGCCGGACGGCACGTCAAAAGCTGTCCTGTACCATCCGGTCCCGACATAGGGAAGCCCCCCTGTCCTTCCGGTCTTCACAGAAGCTTTATTCTCAAAGTTCTGAGTGACTGCAACATTCTGCAAATCATTGTTTCTGTCAAAAGGTCCTTTGATGGCCCAATCATGAGGCACTGACACATTCTCCCACGAAGAATCATCATAATCAGCCTCCATGGCGCCTTGTGCATCTCCAGGATGGAAACGCCATCCTTCTTCAAGCAAAATTTCTGACCGCTGCGCGTATGCAGTGAAGGTCATGGATGCAAAAAATGCAAAAGCTGCAATTCTCAGACTTGATTTCATATCATTATGTTTTTGTTTTATGTCAAACCGGCTCAGATTATTTCAAGTTCAGCCACGCGTCCTCCGGCCATTATCCGGTAAGTACCCTTGTCTACATACCGCTTTCCGGCACTGTCCACGAAGCCAAGATCACGGAGGGGATCTATCTCAAAAATGAAAGTCTCCTCTTCACCAGAGCTGACCATACGCTTTTCAAAATGCTTCAGTTCCCTGACCGGACGTGTAATTCTGCTGTACGGATCACAGATATACCAATGCACAGTCTCATATCCGTCACGTCCGCCGGTGTTCTTCACCGTGATTTCCGCCGTGATTTTCCCGCCCGCCGGGACTTTCATCACCTCATTCTCTCCGGAAACCATGTCACAGGAGCGGCCGGAACCGTCTTCTGCGGTAAGGCACAGCTCCCCGTATTCAAATTCGGTATAGCTCAGGCCGTAGCCGAATTCATAGAGAGGAGTGCTACGTATGTCCTTGTATATTCCCTGCGTACCGCGCCTTCCGCTGTTTCTGCGGTTATAATAAATCGGAATCTGTCCTGTAGAATACGGAAAAGTCATGGCAAGTTTTCCAGACGGATTCTCACGTCCGCTCAGAAGTGAGGCAAGCGCATTTCCGCCTCTTATGCCAGGATGCCATATTAACATTATTGCATCTGCCAAAGGCTCAATGCGGTGCAGATCAACAGGACGTCCGGCAGAAACCGCAAGCACCACAGGCTTGCCGGCCGACTTTACGGCTGCAAGAAGTTCCTCCTGTATGCTCGGGATTTCTATTGTGGAACGCGAGCAATTCTCTCCGCTCCATTTTCCTTTATGTCCGAGGCAAAGCACGGCAACATCTGAATTTGCGGCAGCAGAAACAGCATCCGCAAATCCGCTCCTGTCATCTCCATCAAAGTCACATCCTTTCACGACCCTTATGCGGGCCTTTCCGGCAAATTCCGCGGCAAGCCCCTCTGCAATGCTCACCACATCACCGGCACGCCCGCGGGCCGTCCAATTGCCGAGCATATCCTCTTTAGAATCTGCCAAAGGACCAATCAGGGCAATCCTGCCGACATTCTCCAGCGGAAGCACTCCCCCTTCATTCTTTAACAGCACCATTGACTCCACTGCCATGCGCTCGGCAAGCCCTACACTTGACGGCTGCAGATATATGCTGCTTTCCGGAAGTTCCTCCGCATACGGACGCTCAAAAAGTCCCAGCCTGAATTTGATTCTCAGCACACGGGAAACGGCATCATCAACCTGCTTCATATCCACGAGGCCCTCCTCAATGAGCTCCGGAAGCCATTTCGTATAAAGGTCGTCAACCATATCCATCTCAACGCCCGCCGTAAAGGCAAGCATAGCCGCCTCCTTTCCGTCTTCCGCCATACCCTGCAGAATAAGCTGCCTTACTGCATCCCAGTCCGACACGACAAAGCCGTCATGGCCCCATTTCTCTTTCAGGACCTCAGTGAGTATATAGCGGTTGGCGGTTGCAGGAGTTCCGCTTATATTATGGAATGCACTCATAAGAGTCGCAGCCCCAGCCTTTACACCGGCCTCAAACGGAGGCAGATAAGTGTCCCACAGAGTCTGGTCGGATATTTCAGTTGGCACATAATCGCGTCCGGCCTCTGAAGCACCGTAGCCGGCATAATGCTTGAGACAGGCAGCAATCGTATTTTCAGCGGACAGGTCATCTCCCTGATATCCCTTCACTGCAGCCTCACAAAAAACGGCATTAGTGTGGACATCCTCTCCATAGCCCTCCATCACACGTCCCCAGCGCGGATCCCTGGCGACATCCACCATGGGCGAGAACGTCCAGTCCACACCACAGGCGGCAGCTTCACAGGCTGCAGCCGCACACCCTCTGCGCACCAGATCCGGATTCCATGAGCATGCCTGCGCAAGCGGTATAGGGAAAATTGTCCTGTAGCCGTGTATGACATCATGTCCGAAAAGGATAGGTATCCCCAGCCTGGACTCCTCCATAGCCTTCTTCTGCATCGCGTTCCTCAATACGGCATCATCTCCGAAATAGATGAGGGAGCCAATTCCGGCAGGGATGTCACGCACAGCCTCGCCGAGATTGTTCTCAACTGTATTGCGTCCAAGCGTATACTGGTTGAGCTGCATAATCTTCTCCTCAAGAGTCATGCGTCCAAGCAGGTCCTTCACACGTTTCTCCACCGGAGCCGAAGCATCACGGTAAACAGGGCTGCCGCCATCAGAACAGCCGCATAAAGCCATAATCAAGGCTATGGCAAAAAAAGTCCACTTAGTTTTCATTCTTTTTCTTCATATAATATTCATGCATCAGATACCAGGCCTTTTTCCTGTATCCGCGGTCTGAGACGAGTCCCTTGCGGTTCCAGTCTGACTGGTTCTGCGGATGGAAACGGTAAGGCGAACGGAAATCAAACAATATCCATGGAGACACTCCGGCCAGATTCGGGATATGGCTGAACATCTCTATATTGTCACGATAAAGTCTCTCCTGATATTCCTCACTCCACGAAAAGGCGGCATCCGCATCACCGGACTGACCGTAAAGAGCTTCTCCGCCGAACTCCGAAATAATCAAAGGCTGGCCAGGGGCCACATTCCATACAGCCTCAGACGGGTCTACAGGCCACGGCGCATACCAGCCCATATATTTGTTGACAGCCACCACGTCAAGTTCCGAGATGAAACTGTCATGCATTTCAAAACATCCTGACCCGGGCTCATAATAAGCGAGATCAAAAGCTGCCGTATAGAGCCTTGTGTCATCAATGGCCTTTCCTGTCTCCAGGAGATGCCTCAGGAAGGCATTCCTCGCATCAGAAGGCTTTGTTTCATTTGCCACACCCCAAAAACCTACGGCACATCTGTTGCGGTCTCTCATTATCATGTCCGAAAGCATGCCTGCAGCTTTTTCCCTTGTAGATTCATCAGTAAAATCAATCGCCTGCCATACAGGTATTTCCTGCCAGAGAAGGATTCCCATCTTTTCCGCAAGACGCACGGTATATTCATTCTGGGGATAATGGGCAAGCCTTATCATATTGACACCAAGTGCCTTAGCCTCGGAAAGAAGCATCACGGCGTCAGCCTCACTGAATGCACGGCCGCATCTCTGCGGTATCTCTTCATGAAAGGAGACGCAGCGCATGAATACGGGTTTTCCGTTTACAAGAATCCTGGTTCCGTCGACATCCATGCTGCGGAAGCCTATCATCTCAGCAACGGAATCGTCTCCGCAGGAAACAGAAACCTCATAAAGCTTAGGTTCATCCGGAGCCCAGCGTTTCAGTTTCTTCGCACGGAAAGACACTGATGCCGTGCCGTCCGGAGCTGTCATTACGGTTTCGGAGACCTTGAGTTCCGGAATGTCAATCCTGACTTCGGCCGACACCTCGTCTGAAAGGGATATGTCAGCATGCACAAGGGCAGGATCATTTTTGTCAAGGCGTATAAAATAGTCATTTATATACAAGTCCGGAACTGTCACAAGCATTACGTCACGTGTTATCCCTCCATAGTTCCACCAGTCAAAGGCCAATGCGGGGACAGCGTCAGCACTGCGCCTGTTGCTTACCTCCACCACCAGAAAATTGTCTCCGTCCGCAAGAAGGTCCGTAACCTCCGCCTGAAAAGGAGTGAAGCCCCCCTCATGAGAGACGAGCAGAGAGCCGTTGAGATAGACACGGCAACGGCTGCTTACCGCACCGAAATAAAGGAATTGCCGTCTGCCGGCTTCAGGTGAGGCATCGAAATGACGTGCATACCATACAGTCCCCTCGTAATATTTCAGTTCCGGAGCCTGGGAATTCCAGTCCCCCGGCACATCCAGGCGGAGTCCTCCGTCAAAAGAATATTCATAAAATTCCTCATTTTTCTGAGGCTTTAGATTCTTGTAGACTTCCATCCTGATTCCCTGGTCATAAAGATCCACTATCGCATTCCATTTGCCGTTGAGCATACGGAAGTCACGGCCATAGACATTGGACATGAAAGAAGTATTTCCGGCAAAAGCAACTGCCCCGAAACATGCCGCTGCCAAGATTGACAAAAGTTTCTTCATCTTATTTCTTTATATAATATCTGTACAACACATAGTCATTGGCAGAAGGAAGACTGAAGCGCACACTGCCTCCCTTGCCTGTTTTTGTCCGGAATGCCTTGCCGTTGCCAAGCAAAGGTACAAATTTTACCGCAGATTCCTCAGGAAGCCAAGTCTTTACATACGCAGAAACATCATCAGACGCCTCGCGCAGAACAAGGACAAAGCCGGTATCATCGCCGCATATCGACTGAAATCCAGTCCAGCTGCATCCAGAAGGCTCATCCCCTATCGGCAGAATTATTCCGTCATGGAATGTTCCGCTCAATTGCCTGTACTTTTTCACGACTTCACCTATTCCGAAAGCCTCCTCAGGAAGATTGGACGCCTCCATCCACGCCAAAGGCTGTCCGGCCATTGCTATGGCAAACAGATATTCAAACGAATACTCCGAAGGCGCGAAAGGGTCGCTGCCATATTTGGATGCATTTCTCCATTTGTTCAGGAATTCCACCTGTATCTTCTCGGCAGGGACATATCTGGACAGCATCCAAAGATTGCGTAAAGTCCAATACGGATAATAATTACCCCAGTCCGTATACCTGTTCTCAAGGAATATATTTCCATATTCATTGAATGCATGGTATCCGGCACGGCGGCCGGCCGTGACATCAAGATTGAAAATGACGGCATTACCTGTCTCCTGCCCGACCTTGTCGAAAAGACGGCGCAGATTTGTCTCTGCCTTTTTGGTCGGTATGGCCAATCCGTCAATCTTGAATACCCTTATTCCGTATTTCCTGTAAAGTCCGGCTATTGCATCCGCATCCTTTTCCCAATCCGCAAAATCATTCTGGACGCTCGGATTATACCATAAGCCTATATTGATGCCAAGCTCCTTTCCACGTTCCACCACAGGCGCGAGTCCCTCAGGATACTTGGCAGCATCAGGAGTCCAGTAAAGAGGATTGTCCCAGATATTACGGAAGGAGCCTTTAGCCAATGCTGAATTAGGACTTTTGCCGGACTGCCACCCGTCGTCTATCTGGAAATGGCTTATCCCGAGCGCAGCTGCCTTTTCAAGTTCCTCAAGACAGAACTTCTCATTTACCTTCGAGTCCTGGCTGCGGTCCCCCCAAGTGTTCATCATGACCATCTCATCACGTTCCGGCACATGCCGCCGGATATTTTTCTGATACTTCCTCAATGCCGTCAAGGCTGCAAGCTCGCCGGGACCATATACCCCCGTCACACAGGAATAGGCCTTCGTCCACTCCCTGGGATTTACATCCGAATGGGAAAGTCCTGTGCCCGTCACCATGACATGGCCGAATTCTGCAATAAAGTCCGCTCCATGATATGCAAGCTGCACATCAGAACACGGCGACTCCTTAAGAAAGAAATAACCGTTTCCGCTAATTCCGTCACGGACAAAGGCAATATTTCCCCTGTAGCGGTTCTTCCTGTAGGTTATCACATCCCTTTCAGTAACGAGATTATTGTTCCAGTCCGTTATGTCAGTAAACTCCACAGCCTTCACATGCCAATGGCTGCCCGCAAAATGAAGCTGGTCCAAAAGGGAGGTTGATGCACCGGTATCCATGTCCTCAGCCGCCTCTATATTCTTGCGGTCGGCATGATTCTTTTCGGCATTGCTGCGCGCAGCCCCGAGCCTTCCCCTTAGCCATATATCAGAACACAATACAGGCGCGTCATCATAAATGCGGAATTCACGCCGCACTTCCAAAGAACCTATCCGGCAGCAGACCCTGGCCCTCAGAAAAGCCGGACGGACAGAATCCTCCTCTACGACATCAACCTCAAATGTTCCGTCCTCACCCTTGGCGGACGTTTCGGTAAATACGGCATCCGGCCTCAGGACAACACTGTTATGAACAACACCGGCAGCCTTGTCAGCCAGGGAAACCGTCATGAGATTGCCCCCGTTCCATTCAAAGACACGCTCTACCAAAGAATTGCCGATAAACAGCCTGTCATTTTCCATTCTGGCATACCATGACGGCCCGGCAAAGACCAGTTCCTGCAAAAGGAACACAAACACGGCAATTGTAACAATCCTTTTCATCTGCATAATTTCACTTTCGGCTCTTTGAGAGGCCTTGACAAATTAAATCTCTGGTTATCAGGCAGTTCTCCCTCAACGGCTGCACCTTCCGACATCAACGTCTTAAGTTCCGGAAGGTATTTCCGATATACATCCCTCGGAAGGGCATCATGCCTGCGGCAAACGGAAGCGGCCATTCCTACAACCTCCCCCATCATTCCCGTAGTGCGCATGACACGTACAGTGCCGAGGGCCACGTGGGTCACGCTGATATTCCTGCCTGCCATGAAAAGATTTGATATATTTCTCGAATAGAGGCATCTGTAAGGCACAGCCACCGGATATATATAATTATGGACAGTAGCCGCCTTGAACTCCGAGCCAGGGAAATGGACGGTATTGGCCGGATCCGGGAAATGAAGATCGATGCTCCAGGAAGCCGTAAACGACGCGTCCTCATGAAACACATTCTTGTCTATGTCATCCTGCTTGAAAATATAGTCTCCCATCAGTCTGCGCGACTCTCTCTTGCCTCCCACAAATGCGACCCAGGCCAGTTCACGGTTTTTCCATCTGCCGTTGTCCGCGAGACGGTTCTTGAGCCAGCTCCAATTGGAATACACAACCAAAAGCCCATAGTCACGTATCATCTCCGCCTCCAGAATCTGGTCCCGGTTCATTCCCGTCTCCCATTTCCATTCCCCCATCACAAGTTTCTCACAGCTGTCATCACTGAAGCCGACACCGTATTCAAACACAGGAAAAGAAGCCGGCTTACCGGTATCTTCAGAATACCATTGCACAGACATTCCCATGGTCATGTCATCTGCAGTCTCCGGAGCAAGCGTCTCACCGAACTCTGAAGCGGCCTCACGCCCAGTCCTCCAGTCTGCACCGGCCATATAGCCCACGGATGCATCTCCCGTACAGTCAGAAAAAAGCGGGGCGGAAAGTGACAGACGTTCGCCTGTCAGAATATTCTGCACGACGACACTCCGTATAGAGGAAGAATCTTCCATTTCAACACTGACTGCATGGTAAGGAGCAAAAAGGGCAATATTGTCTTCTGCTGCAATCCATCTGCTTTTTTTGTCGTCCTCATAATAATCCGCAGGCTGGGCATTACCCTGACGGCTGTGTCCGAATTCCCTCAGCATGCGTCCAAGGGCAGGATAAGGTCCTATTTCCGCATGTCCACCGAGATGCACACGAACCTCCGAGCTGTTGTTCCCGCCAAGCACAGGACGGTCATTAACCAAAGCCACACGGCAGCCTCCCCTGGCAGCTGCGACAGCGGCACACATCCCGGCAATTCCTCCTCCGACAACAACCAGATCATAGTCACCCCCGGAAACGACAGGCTTCACTCCGCCCTTCTCCTCACGGAAGGCTGAAAGCAAATCACAAGAATCAGGCGGCACATCTCCGGCATCGTCCGTAAGATAAATTGCATCGCACCTGCCGTCAAAACCCGTAGCGTCGCACAATGCCAGTTCCGTACATCCGGCCTTGAGCCGTACCTTGCCGGCATATTGCCACATCCAGGAATTCCCTTCCGTACCAAGGACAGCGTCCATAGTCTTTCCGCCTGCCCTTAACCTGAAGGCTCCGGGACCCGGCTTGTCCGACCAGGGAGAAGTCCAGTTATAGGTACGCACATAAATATGCCATACACCTCCGCGGGGTATGTCTACAGTTGTCACGGCATCCTCAACCGGCTTTCCCATGCCATGGGCCAAAAGATACGGAGACCCCATCACATCCATGGCCTGCTGGTCTACAACCCAGCCGCCACGGCTTGAAAAACTTTCCGCCTCCACCAGCAGCCCCAAGGCATTGGCCTTTCCGCAGACGGCAAGGCATGCCAATGCAGCAATACATCTTAAAATTTTCATCAGTCTTAAGTTAATTATGTGGCAAAACATCACAAGAACCGAGTCTTGTCAATGACAAAATTCGAAATTAATGCAATATGCGACGGCTTCCTGATATACGAAAAGAGTTTCATTTTGTACGGGAGCCGGAATTTTTCTTATAGTCTGAAGGTGTCTGGCTGAAATGCCGTTTAAAACAGGTACTGAAATATTTCGGATTGACAAATCCTGTCATATATGAAATCTCTGATATAGTCTTGTCCGACTCACGGAGAAGCTGCGCAGCCCTCTTCAGGCGGATATCAAGAATGAATTCCTTTATTGACAGGCCAGTGACATCGCTTATCTTCTGGTAAAGGGCAGTCCTTCCCATTGCCATATCGGAGACAAAGGAATCCACATCATACTCACTGTTGTCCATGTTGCGCTCAATGCAGTCAAGAGCCTTTTTCAGCAGTTCATCATCTGCAGAAGAGACCACAATATCTGACGGCCCCGCCACATACTTCCTGCTGTAAAGTTCCTGCAGTTCAGCCTGTGTACGGTCAAGCTGAATCCTGAACTTTTTCTTGTGCACAAGGTAAAGTCCCACCAATATGCATGTGGAAATGCACAGAATAACATATATTATATATGCATAGACGGAAAGGAACGGAGAGGGGCGCACCTTGAATCTCAGTGAAGCAGATTTTTCTCCAAGAACCCCGTCACTTCCGGCCGTCCTTATCTCAAGACAGTATTTGCCGGGATGCAGATCAAAAAAAGCCACGCTTCTCTGTTCCTGAGGCAACAGATTCCAATTGTCTGAAATGCCTGTCATCCTGTAGGCAAAGCGGGTCTTTTCGGAATCCAGATAACAATCTGATGAAAAAGAAAGTTCAATATTAGCCTGCCGGTGCGAAAGCACAATAGTCTCGGCAGAAGACATCACGGATATATCCTTGGCGAGAGGAGAGCCTTTTGTTCCGGCGGAAATCTGCTCACTATTGATTTTCATCTGCACAAAATACGGCTTAGGCATGTAGCCGTCGGCACCAGCCTTACTTGGCTCAAATACAATAAAGCCGTTTGTACCTCCGAAAAGCATCTCGCCCTTTGATGTCCTGAAGCATGACCTGAGATAGTATGCCCCGCAAAGATTACGGGCATCTATAGTGGAGCGCCTGAAGAGCTCGGCCTCCCTGTCATAGTAAAAAAGTCCGTCGTTCGTACTGAACCACACATTTCCTGTCGGCAGGTCCTCCAGAATTCCGAACACAGTCTTTGAATCCAGGCCATATCCCTCGCTGTCGCAGAATGCAGAATAAGAGCCGTCCTTTGCCAGGATATTCACTCCTCCTCCCCTCGTGCCAAGCAGAATGTCCGATCCGGATGTCCGGCAGAAACAGCATAAGTCATTTTTGGCAAAGGGAACGCCCCTGAGAAAATGCCGGGCAACAATCCTCATGTTCCCGTCCACGATATAAAGCCCTTTCTGTGTGACAAGGCACAGATTTCCGCTGCCGTCACGGAACAGTGTCTCTATATGAAGGTTTACAGAATTGCCGTCCATGTCAAAGATGCGGCACTGCTCCACCCTTCTTCTGTTCAAGTCAAGATATCTGAGCGGAGAATCCGGGTCAGTGACCCAGAATCCATGGCCGATGTCTTCCATAAAATCATATACGGCCATAAAAGGAGCAATTGCTCCGCGTCCGGGCTCGAGATCCGCAAAGCGGCGGCTGACAGTGTCATAGGCAACCATTCCTCCATTGAATGAGGCAGCCACAAGCCTTCCGGACGCATCCCTGCGGAATTTCTTTATCATATTTGACCTTATTCCGCCGTTGTTTTCAGCCGTATAATATATGAAGTTCCCGCTTTTCCTGTCCCACCGGTTGATTCCGCCGCCTTCCGTGCCTATCCATAAATTTCCGTCCGCGTCCTCCTCAAAACAGCTTACAATAGAATGGTTCAGCCCTCCAGGAGTTGCACGGAACCAGTCGCATCCGCTGTCAGAAACAGGCATATAGGCCAGCTTTCCTCCGTATGTGCCTATCCATACGCCACAATCCGGGTCAGGATAAATTGTCCATACAGAATTGTTGGGAAGCGAATACGGGGAATGAAGATTCATTCTGAGAAGAACAGTGCTCCCGTCAGAAGGGTCAATGACAAAGATTCCCGACTGTGTGGCAGCCCAAACAGCACCGGAACTGTCTATATAAAGTTCCTTGGCTACTGAAGAGCGCTCATATTCTTTTGGAAGCTTGTAATGTCCGCGGAAATGTCCGGAAGGATCGGCCTCATAAACTCCGTCCTTTGCCGTCAGTATATAACATCCCCCCCCCAGGACCTCCACATCGCGTATAACACAATCTTCGTCACCCATATCCACAAAAGGCACATATTCCCCGCACGAACGGTCAAGGATATAAAGCACCCCCTGCGAAGCCACATAGACTTCTCCTGAGGAACAAGCCAGAGTGAGATTCGAAGCGGAAACAGGCATCTTTTCACTGAAAGGCCATTTTGCAGATTTGTATGGCTCTGTTGAAGAATATGATTCTACAGCGTCATTCCTTATTATCCAAAGGAGTCCGTCACTGTCAGCCGTAACAAATGAAATCTTGCCGTCAAGCACGCGCTCAAACTCCATTGTTCCATAGTCAAGCCGCATCAGTCCTGAATTTGTCCCCAGATAAAGCTGACCGCCGTCCGCAACTGCAATCTGAAGGTAAGACCAGTATGCGTCCGGTGCCATTGAGGTTATCTTTTCATTAAAGCGGCTGAAAGAAAGCCCGTCATACATATAAAGAGCATCGCTCCCGGTAAACCATATACGCCCTACAGTATCCTTGGCGATGCTGTGTATGCCTCCATAATATGAAGTCTCAGGCATCGGATAGAACCGGTAGTCAGCCGGATTAAGCGCATTGAGCCTGAAAAGCGAGACAAAGAGCATGACAGCCGCAAAGACCGGACGGAAAATGGTCACATGCAGATTCCCGATGTCACTATTTGGTTTCAACAACATATATATCGCAAGACGTCAACATTATCCGGATACAAAAATACAGATTTTTCATTTCCGGACAAAGCGCCGGCCCCGTCAGATTGCAATTTCACATTCAAGAGGCAGTTCTGCCGAAGAAGGCCCGGCCTTTATTATAAAAGTCCCCGGTTCAACCACAAATCCACCTGAAAGCGTATCATAGAAAGAGAATGCATCCTCATCAAGAATGATCTCAACACGTACTGTGCCTCCCTTAGGGACGAACACCTTCTCGTAGCCTTTCAGTTCCTTCTCAGGACGCGGTACGGAAGAATCCGGATCACAGACATAGACCTGGGCAACCTCCCATCCATCAGTCTTCCCTGTATTGGTTATGTCAAAGCTGACGCGGAACTGATGCATGCCGCACTGCACGACCGACAGGCCGGAATATTCAAATTCAGTATAGGACAGGCCGTAGCCGAACGGATAGCGCGGAGCCTTGCCGAGCCTGTCATATCCCCGGTATCCAACAAAGACACCCTCCTTGTATTCCACACGCTTATGAGGGACATTCCTTCTGTCATAGTAGCTGTCATAAACAGGATTGTCCTCCCATCTGTCTTCTATTGAAATCGGGAGTTTGCCGCTCGGGGACACCTTTCCGGACAGAATCTCTGCCACGGCACGTCCGCCTTCCTGGCCAGGATACCATGCCATGAGCACGGCACCGGCATTTTCAGACCATCCGTTGAAGTCCACCCCGCCTCCTGCATTCAGAACTACCGCGACATTGTCATGGAGGGAAGTTATCATGTTCATTATACTCCTCTGAGCCTCAGGAAGTTCAAACGGCCGGTCAAAGCCCTCTCCCTCAAGGCTGCTGTCAAAGCCGGCGCAATAGACCACATTGTCCGCCCTTGCCAAAGCCTTTTCAAGACGCCCGCGGTCCATCAGTCCGGCATCAAAAGTTACCGTCGCCTCTCCGGCATTGTCAAAAAACTCAAAGCGGATACAATACACGCGCCCAGCCTCCGCATCGAAGAAAACATCACGGCTGCTGTAGGAATGATTGCCCCAGTCGCCACCGAGAATTTTCCCGTCCACAGCCACACGGTAGCCGTCGTCTCCTCCCATCGCAATGCGCACAAGACCTGCCTGCGGAGCCTTCCAATATCCAGTCCATACCACAGAGAACCTATCCTCCGGCATACCGTCAAAAGGTGCTCCATACTTCCAAAAATGCGTAACCACAGTATCGACACAAACTGTGAAAGGCTCGCCTTCCGGACGCACCGAGCTGTAATACTCTGCATTAAATCCTCTTTCAGACAGTGATGCATCGGCACATACATCAGGCAGGATATCCCTGAACAGCATATCATCAGAAAGAAGTTCCGTCTTTCTGGCACCGAAGGCCTCAACAAGTCCATCATACACGGAAACCGTAGAATAAGGCGTGACAAAGCCGCTGCCTCCGCCGGTAGGAATCCTGTCGGCATTCGGCCCGAGCACAAGTGTCCGTCCCTTTCTGAACGGAAGCACATTGTCCTCATTCTTCAAGAGCACGCATCCATGGCGGGCCACTTCCAGAGCGGTCTTTCGGGACTGGGGATTGTCAAGCTCAATGGAGGTATCCTGCCTCGGAGCATCAAGCATTCCGAATGCTATGAGAGTCTGAAGAATATGGCGCACTTTCCTGTCGATGGTCTCCTCACGGACAACACCTGACTCTATAAGAGGCATCAGTTTCTCCCTTGTAAAATAAACACCGGTCGGACACTCAAGGTCAAGTCCCCCGTTTGCTGCCCCGGATGTCGAATAGACAGATGTCCAGTCGGACATCACGATTCCGCGGAATCCCCACATATCACGCAGGACAGTGTTGTTCAGCCATCCGTTTTCAGTCGAATGAACCCCGAGGACAAGGTTATAGCTGTCCATGACAGCACCGACACCGGCCTCGCGGACAGCTTTCCGGAAAGCCGGGAAATATATCTCATGCAATGTGCGCTCATCCACGTCAGAACTTACGTGGTGACGGCTCCATTCCTGATTGTTGGCGGCAAAATGCTTGACTGTGGCCATGACGCCCTCCTCCTGGACACCAAGTATATAATATTTCCCAGTCTCCCCCGCCAGATAAGGGTCTTCCCCGAAATATTCATAATTGCGCCCGCATAGAGGAGAACGGTATATGTTCACCCCGGGGCCGAGGAGTATGCTCACTCCCCTCGCCTTTGCATCCCGCCCAAGTCCATGGCCAAGCTCCATGGCAAGGCTGCGGTTCCATGCAGCAGCCGTAAGTATGCCGCACGGATAAAGAGTGCTGACCGTATTGTTCCTGATTCCGCAGGGACCGTCAGCCATCCTTATCTCAGGGATGCCAAGCCTCGGAACCGCTCTCATGTAAAAAGAGCGGACTCCGGCTATATAGTCAATCTTCTCTTCAAGGGTCATCCGGCTGACCAGTTCCGCCGCACGGGCCTCATGCTCCGGGCTTATCACTACCTGGGCTTCTGCCGAAGCCGCAGAGGCCATACACAAAAACAGGCAAAGGGCCTGCATCAAAAATTTATTCGCCATTGTATATCACTTGATTTTCATATTTCCTGCAATTCCGGCCTGCATCCCGCGCAGCTCCGCAAGAGAACGGAGACGTCCGTAGCACGAATATCCGGGGTTGCTTCTTCTGGACAAGTCGTCACACATCTGATGGCCATGGTCCGGCCTCAAAGGGATTCTCACTCCCCTGCGCTGCTGCACTTCAAGAAGTGCCTTCATCACGGCATATACATCAACATCACCGTCAAGAAGGTCGGCCTCATGAAAATTGCCTTCGCTGTCACGTTTCGTACTTCTGAGGTGCACAAAGCCTATCCTGTCCCCAAACTCCAGCATCATTGCGGGACAGTCATTGCCGGCACTGACGCCGAGCGAGCCGGTGCACAGGCAAAGTCCGTTGGACGTATTCGGGACAGCTGCAGCAAGAATGCGGAAATCTTCCGCACAAGACATTATGCGCGGCAGCCCGAAAATGGAATAAGGCGGATCGTCAGGATGGATTACAAGCATGCACGAACACTCATCTGCCACCGGACATACTTCCTTGAGAAACAGAATCAGATTCTCACGGAGCTTTTCTTTGCCGATATAACGGTATCTTTCAAGCTCAGCCCTGAACTGGTCAAGGGTAAAGCTCTCCTCACTGCCGGGAAGTCCTGCAAGAATTGTCCTGACAAGCTCCTCCCTCTGACTTTCATCCATCGCCCCGAAACGCTCCGACGCCGCAGCAACCTCTTCCTCCGAATATTCGCCGAAAGCCCCAGGACGCCTGAGCAGAAAAAGGTCGAAAGCGACAAAGGCAGCACGTTCAAATCTGAGCGCCAGGCTTCCGTCAGGCATGCGGTAGGACAAGTCAGTCCTTGTCCAGTCAAGCACCGGCATAAAATTATAGGTTATGCAATGAATTCCGCATTCTGCAAGATTGCGTATGGTCTCCGCATAATTCCTTATGTACCGGCGGAAGTCACCCTCCCTCGTCTTTATATGCTCATGCACCGGAACGCTTTCCACAACGCTCCAGACAAGTCCCTTTCCGGCAATCATTTCCTGCCTTCTCCGTATTTCCTCCACAG
Organism: uncultured Bacteroidales bacterium; assembly: GCA_947177525.1. GTDB lineage: Bacteria > Bacteroidota > Bacteroidia > Bacteroidales > UBA932 > Cryptobacteroides. Next base: position 26,932 of record CAMWUW010000017.1, read on the forward strand.
GCCACACCTCACCGTTCGGTATATGATGAAGTGCATGAACGACATCAGTGGCGCCTGCCTGCCGGATGTAGTCAAGAGTGACGGGGTCATCCGGGCCATACCACCGCCAGCTTTCTTTCATCAGGTACATCTCAAAAGTCGGCACGTAATAAAACAGACAGACGACATTGTCATTCCGTGCACGTGCACACAATGCACAAAAGTAAAGAGAATTATTGAATAATCAATATATTTTGACAATATTTGCACACGGAAAGGCATAAAGAATACATAGTAAACAAGCAAGAAAACCACCCGCATGGCCAAGCAAATAAAAATAAAAGACATCGCCCAGATGGCCGGAGTATCGGCCGGAACAGTGGACCGGGTCCTGCACAACAGAGGCAACGTCTCGTATTCAAGCAGAGAGGCAGTGGAGCGTGTGCTCGCGGATGTCGACTACCGCTACAACATACACACCTCTGCAGTTTCATTGAAGAAAGGCTACAGGATAGCGATAACCACACCGGCAGCAGGCAAAGGAGAATACTGGGGCTCGATAGTGGAAGGCTTCAGGCATGCCCTTGAGGAATATTCCGACATAAACATAGACTGCAGATATTTCTTTTACAACCAGTTTGACGTCTATTCCTGCAGGTCAGCATTCAGCGGAATTGCAGAAGAACATCCGGATGCGGTCATAATAGGCCCCACCTTCATTTCCGAGACAGTGGCACTTTGCAGCAGACTTGACGAAGCCGGAATCCCGTACGCATTCGTGGACTCGGCCATAGAGGATACGCGTCCTTTTGCCTCATACTCCACGGACCAGCACGCCTGCGGAGCCATCATCGGAAGGCTTCTGTGCTCCATGACCCCGTCTGACAGTTCAATTGCCATCTTCAGCACAAGAAGAGTCGGAAACCGCCGTGCAAACAACTCGCTTGAAAGGATGAAGGGCTTCATGGACTATATGGACAGCTCCGGAAGGACAGGCCATGTCAAAGAAGCGTCATTTTCCGCACTTGATCCGGAAGACAATGAAAATGATGTAACGGATTTCCTCAGAGCCAATCCGGACGTAAAAGGAATAGCCGTAATGAATTCACGCGGATACATCATAGCAGACATATTGAAAGCCAACGGGATAGAAGATGTAAAAATCGTGTCATTCGACCTTACGCACAGCAACAGCAGATGCCTGCAGGACGGGGGCATTGCCGCGCTCCTCTGCCAAAGGCCGCAGCTGCAGGGATTCAATGCAGTGAAGGCCGCCATAAACCGTCTCATATACAAGAACGTCCATGACAACCCTCACCGCCTTATGCCGATTGACATAATATTCCGTGAAAATCTTCCTTACTACCGTGAAATCATTCCGGACTGACGCCTTACCGATACCTTCAGAGGATTTTCGGCAGCATAGGCAAAGTCACGCACAATGCGTTCCCATTCGTCCGGTGAGCTTATGCCTCCCAGACTCCAGCCGGAACCTGTCCATACCGTGACAGGGACATTGGCCGCGGCCATGGTCACAATTCCTGCATGCCCTGCCACCTTGCCGACAAACGGTTCCGAGGCAATGCTGCCTGTGTCATATACAAGTCCGACTGAAATATTCCCGTCAGCATCAGGATCGGAAGAATCCGAAGCCTTTTCAGTAAAGGCAATCCAATTATAGCCCTCCATATATGCAACGGCATCATGCATAGCCGCACCAAGCACGACTTCAAGCGAGTCTGCATCATGCCCTACCGGACAGAAAGTCGTCACCGATTTCACAAAACGCGTATTTGCATCAAGCTCAATCTCCCGAAAGGCGGAATAGCGTGCTCCGCCCGCATCAAAGGCATTATATGTGAACACGGCACGTGTTCTCACCGGACCGTCACAAACGTGCTCAAAGGAAGCCCAGTTGTCTCCGGTGACCAACTCGCCGGAACCGGAATAAGGCACAAGGGCTCCTCCTCCGAGAGTGCCTCCAACTTTGTAGCAGTCCATGCCCTCACCATAATTATGATGATAGTCCCCTTTTGAGAACCACTCGTCAATTATAAGTCTTCCGGTGTTCTTGACCCAGATGTCAGAGCCGAGCGTTCTCGGAAAATCAAGAGCCGGCCCGTAAATGCGGCCTGCAACAAGATTATTCTCGTATGCATAGTCATCCATACGTTCCGGAACATGGCGGCTGTACGCCAAGGTGTCATAGGAATCCCTAACTCCGGCTTTTATGACATAGTGCACAGACTCTCCGCAAGGCACCGAAGCCTGGAAAAGCAGCATGTCATGTCCATTTCTGCATGGGCACACTTGGGAAGGCACCTGGGCACCTCCGGAGTCAAGCACGACCACATTTTCCGCACTTATTGAAGAGTCCAGCTCATGAAGCACATCCATCTGCAGTTCCACAGTTTCAAATTTCCTTTCCAAGGCTGAATCATTGGTAACCGTAACGGAAAGTCCGTCTGCACAGCGGCATGAGACAATGGCTGCAAACACTGCAGCAGCCATTGCAATGTGTCTTGCGACACGTCTCATCTCATAAAAGAACATGGCCTCCACACATTATTTGGGCTGTTTTCCTATATAGGAGAGGATTCCTCCGTCCACATACAGGATATGCCCGTTAACAAAGTCCGAGGCACTGCTTGCAAGGAACAGCACAGGTCCCTTGAGGTCTTCAGGAGTTCCCCAGCGTCCGGCAGGAGTCTTAGAGACTATAAAGGAGTCAAAAGGATGCCTGCTTCCGTCACTCCGGCGCTCGCGCAGAGGTGCAGTCTGCGGAGTGGCGATGTATCCTGGCCCTATTCCGTTGCACTGTATGTTATATTCGCCATACTCGGAGGCAATGTTGCGCGTAAGCATCTTGAGACCACCTTTTGCTGCCGCATAGGCGGACACGGTCTCGCGCCCGAGTTCAGACATCATGGAGCACACATTTATTATCTTGCCTCCTCCTTTCTCCATCATTCCCGGAATGACGGCTTTCGCACAGATGAAAGGAGCGACAAGGTCTATGTCTACGACCTGCCTGAACTCACCGGCCTCCATCTCATGCATAGGAATCCGCTTTATGATACCGGCATTGTTGACCAGAATGTCCACCGGGCCGAGCTTTTCCGTGATATCTGCAATCATGGACTGCACCTGGTCCTCGCATGTAACATCGCAGATATATCCCATGGCGTCAATCCCGGCGGCGCGATAGTCCGAAAGCGCCTTTTCCAGATGCTCCCTGTCCCTGCAGTTGAATGCAATCCTTGCACCGGCCTCAGCCAGGGCCGAAGCCATTGCGAAACCGATTCCGTATGCCGCCCCGGTCACAAGGGCAACTTTTCCTTCAAGTGAAAAATTTGCCATAGCTACCTGAGATCTGTTGTTGCACATCCATCCATGTCGTTATAGTCAAGGTTTTCACCGCACATGGCCCATATAAATGTATAATTTTTTGTTGCACAGGCAGAATGGATGCTCCACTCCGGAGATATCACAGCCTGTTCATTTTTCATCCAGATGTGGCGTGTCTCGTCCGGACGGCCCATGAAGTGGCACACCGCCTGGTCTTCCGGCAGTTCAAAATAGAAATACACTTCCATTCGCCTCTCATGGGTGTGGGCAGGCATTGTATTCCATGTGCTGCCCGGCTGTAGCTCAGTCATGCCCATCTGAAGCTGGCATGTAGGGGTTACTTCTTTTACAAGCATTCTGTTTATAATCCTGTGATTGCTCTCCTCAAGCGTCCCGAGCTCCATTCTCACAGCCTCAGCCCTTGTCGTGAGATGGTCAGGACATGCCGCATGTGCAGGCGACGAGCAAAAGTAGAATTTTGCAGGATCAGCGGAATCAAGACTCTCAAAAGTCACCTTACGCTCACCTCTTCCAAGGTAAAGCGCTTCTTTGAAATCCATACAATACTCGGCATCTCCGGCCCTGACAATTCCTTTGCCTCCGACATTGAAAATGCCCATTTCCCTTCTCGAAAGGAAAAATTCACTGCGCAGAATGTCTATGGGCCGGAGCTCAATTATCTCATTTACAGGCATGATTCCACCGGCAATCATCCTGTCATGCATCGTATACACGACATTCACCTCATCCGGTGAAAATACTTTCTCAATGAGATAGTGTTCCCTGAGCTGGGACGTCACATAATGCTTTGCATCCTCCGGGTGTGATGCATATCTTACATCGCTATTGATTTTCATAATATTATATTTTTAAAGTGTCACTCCTGACTTGAATATCGCAATCTCGCTATAGCCGGACTTTTCATTACATACCTGCCGGCCGGATGCGACCTCCGTTACAAACTCCACAAAATTTCTGTCAACCTCATCGGCGGCACGCCCTTCCGCTATCCCGCCGGCATTGAAATCTATCCACATCGGCTTTGCCGAGGCAAGATGAGAATTGGTCGAAATCTTTGCAGTCGGCACAAATGTACCGAAAGGTGTGCCGCGTCCCGTAGTAAAAAGTACAATCTGGCAGCCTGCTGCGGCAAGGGCAGTTGAAGCAACCAGGTCATTGCCCGGAGCACTGAGAAGGTTAAGACCAGAAGTACTTAGCCTGTCTCCGTACATGAGCACGTCACGTACAATGGAACTGCCTGACTTCTGGGTACATCCGAGCGATTTTTCCTCAAGTGTAGATATGCCTCCTGCCTTATTCCCTGGAGAAGGATTCTCATACACAGGCTGTCCGTTCTTCATGAAATATTCCTTGAAGCCATTTATAAGGTCCACGGTCTTTGAAAAGACGTCGGCATCCTGGCAGCGCGACATAAGAATAGTCTCAGCTCCGAACATCTCCGGCACCTCCGTAAGTACAGTAGTCCCTCCTTTGGCAACAAGCCAGTCAGAAAAACGCCCAAGCAGAGGATTTGCCGTTATTCCGGAAAATCCGTCAGAGCCGCCGCATTTAAGCCCCACCTTCAGTTCACTTACAGGAATCTCAACCCTGGCGTCATGACGTGCGGCCTCTGCAATCTCACGAAGCAGACCGAGTCCATATTCAACCTCATCACCTTCCACTTTCTGCGACTCCATGAACTTCACACGTGTACAGTCTACCTCACCTACCAGTTCACGAAAGGCATCCAATTGATTATTCTCACATCCCAATGCAACCACAAGCACACCTGCGGCATTCGGGTGATGCACCATGTCCGCAAGTATCTTCTTCGTATTCATGTGATCATCCCCAAGCTGAGAACAACCGTAGTTATGAGGAAAAGCAATTACTTTCTCCACAGAAGGATAGTCATTAAGTTCCTTCTCAAATTTCCTGCAGATATTCTGCGCAACACCGTTCACACAGCCGACCGTAGGAATTATCCACAACTCATTGCGCACTCCGGCCCTGCCGTCGGAGCGGCGGTATCCGCGGAAAAAAGACGGGCCCGTAACTTCCGGGAGCTCAGGCCGCGGAGCCGGTTCATAAGAATAGTCAAGAATTCCTTCAAGATTGGTCTTCAAGACATTGTGGTCAATCAGTCCTCCCCGCTGCACATCAGTCAAAAGGTGTCCTATGGGGAAACCGTACTTTATTATGTCCTCTCCTTCCTTCAGATCGCACAAAGCCATCTTATGTCCGGCAGGAATCATCACTGCCGGAACAATATATTCCGCACCGATGCGGCAGCCTTCCCCGGCCGCCGCATCACTAATTGCCACCGCCACATTGTCAGCGGGGTTTATCTTTATGAATTCTGCCATTTCAGCTTAGTCTATTACAGTCTGTACAGCAGCCCTCATTCCCTCCTTGTCTATAAGTCCGAGGAAGAAAGTCAGCTTGTCTGCAAGCCCCGGTATATCATTAAGGTCCTCACCCCAGATGAACTCTGCCGCAAGAACACCCTCTGCAACCTTGCGGACATCACCACTCTGCCACAGGTCCTTGAGCAAAGCCACTATTGCAGCATCATCATTAGGTACGATTTCCACATCACCGCGCATCCCGCCACGATAATAAGTTACTATTCCGGCAAGCCCGAGGACAAGTCCTTCTGGAAGCTCACCTTTGCGCTCCAGATAAGTCTTGAGCCCGGGAAGATCACGTGTCTTGAACTTAGGGAATGAATTGAGCATTATGCTTGTGACAAAATGCTTTACATAAGGATTCACAAATCTCTCAAGGACAGAATCGGCAAATGCCTCCAGTTCAGGCTTAGGAAGATTGAGCGTCTCAAGGAGTTCCTCAAACATGACTTTTTTCACATATTTTCCCACCTGCGGATCTTCCACGCATTCTTTTACTGTGTCAAGGCCTGAAAGATAGCCTACTGGAGACAACACCGTATGCGGACCATTCAGAAGCGTAACCTTCCTCTCATGATAAGGAGCTTCGCTCGGCACGAAAAGCACGTTCAGGCCAGCTTTGTCAGCCGGAAATTCCTCAGCGACCTCTGCCGGAGCCTCAATCACCCACAGATGGAAAATCTCTCCCTTGTCAACAAGCTTGTCATCGTATCCTATGCGCTCTACAATCTCATTTATATTGTCCTTAGGATATCCAGGCACAATACGGTCAACAAGCGTACAGTATACTCCGCAGGCCGTTTCAAACCATTTCTTGAAGTCCTCTCCGAGATTCCATAAATCAATATACTGATATATGCACTTCTTCAATTCCTTGCCGTTGAGGAAGATAAGCTCGCATGGCAAGATGATGAAGCCCTTTCCGGGATCACCGTTGAAATGCCTGTACCTATGATACAGGAGCTGGGTAAGCTTGCCAGGGTATGAAGAAGCCGGACGGTCATCAAGACGGCAAGACGGATCGAAAGTAATTCCAGCCTCAGTAGTATTTGAAATCACAAACCTTATGTCCGGATTCTCGGCAAGCTCCATATACTGGCCGAAATCACGGTAAGGATTGATTCCCCTGTTGATTACATCTATCATATCTATGGAATCAACGGCCTCGCCCTTGTCTATTCCCTGCAGATTCAGATGATAAAGGCCATCCTGGGCATTCAGCATGTCCACCATTCCCCTGTCAATGGGCTGCACCACCACTACACCGCCATTGAAGTCTGTGGTTTGGTTCATTTTCCAAATGATCCAGTCAACAAAGGCCCTCAGAAAATTGCCCTCACCGAATTGGATTACTTTGTCAGGATAGCTGGCGGCCCCGGCCGTCTTTCTGTTCAGTGTTTTCATATCTTATGGTTATTTATTGATTTTAAATATATTAATATTCATTACAGATTCAGGAGGATGTCATTTTTT
>CAMWUW010000018.1 GCA_947177525.1 uncultured Bacteroidales bacterium
CTATGGCGAAGCTGATGCTGAAGCCATATAATCTTCTTGCGCTTGACGAGCCGACAAACCACATGGATATCCGTTCCAAAGATATACTTAAACAGGCTCTGAAGGCATACGACGGAACTTTGGTGGTGGTCTCTCACGACCGTGACTTCCTTGACGGGCTTGTGGACAAGTTGTATGAGTTCCGTGACGGAAAGGTGAAGGAGCATCTTGGCGGAGTGTCGGATTTCCTTGAAAGAAGGAGGATTGAAAATCTGAGTGAACTTGAAAGGCATTGCAATGCAAATGATGCTGGGACTGTTTCAGATGATTCCGCCCGGAAGAAAGCCGAGGCACAGCAGGAATATCAGGCAAAAAAGTTTGTGTCCAAGGAAGAACGGAAAATCCGCAACCGCATCGCCTATTTGGAGAGAGGAATTGAGGAAGTGGAGACTGAGATGAAGAATATAGAGATGCTGCTTGCCGCTCCCGGACCTGATGATGACATAATGGAACTTACAAGAAGTTACCTTGAGAACAAGAGGAAGCTTGACACGATGACCGAGGAGTGGGGGCGTCTGCTGGAGAGCGTAGAATAAAAATTAATCAGAAAACAATATGGAAGAGTCGAAAATGCAATATTTGTTCGGCATGCATCCGGTCATGGAGGCTGTAAAGTCTGGAAAGAAATTCGAGAAGGTGCTTTTGAAGCAGGGACTTGAGGGTGTGCAGTTCCGTGAATTGATGGAACTTCTTAAATCCAGGGAGATTCCTTTCCAGTTCGTGCCTGCAGAGAAATTGAACCGTACTGTACGCGGAGCGCATCAGGGAGTCCTGGCCTACATATCCAAAATTGAATATGTAGACCTTGAGCAGCTTGTCAACAATGCTCTCGGCATGTCAGAGAATCCGATACTGATGATTCTGGACGGAGTCAGTGATGTGCGCAATCTCGGTGCAATTGCGAGAAGTCTTGAGTGCGCCGGAGGACATGGCATAATAGTGCCTGCAAAAGGAGGGGCTGCAATGAATGCTGATGCGGTGAAAGCGTCTGCCGGTGCGCTTATGAGGATTGACACCTGCAAGGTTCCGAATCTTCGCGTGGCCGCCTATTATCTGAAGCAGAGCGGATTCCGTCTGATTGCAGCTACGGAGAAGGTTGACCGGAAGATTTATGATGTGGACATGACAGGTCCATGCGCCATCATAATGGGTTCGGAAGGAAAGGGAATATCAAAGTCCATGCTTGATCTTGCTGATGACAAGGCTGCCATCCCTATGGCAGGAGAGATTTCGTCTCTCAATGTATCCGCTGCTTCAACTGTAATGCTTTATGAGGCTGTAAGACAGCGTATTGCAAAGTAGATGCAGTGTCTTTATAAAATTTTGCAACCAATAAAATTGTTGATGTATGAAAAGAATATTTTTGTTTTCTGCAATTTTGCTGTCTGCCCTTGTGACGGCATCCGCGCAGTCCAATCTTGTGCAGAACAAAGATTATGAAAGTTTCAAGGCGATAAATGTATCAGACAAATTTACAGTAAAGCTGAGGCATGCACCGCAGTATTCTGTAAGGATAACTTCTGACGAAAGGATTTCTCCTTATGTCCAGGTCTATGTTAAGAACGGTACTCTTTATCTCATTCTTGATGACAAAAGTTATACTCCGGAGCTTAAAAAGGAACTTAGGCAGAAAGGTGCTGCCGAGCCTTTTCTTGAAGCAGAGGTATATATGCCAACTGTCAGCTCGTTGATACTCAAGGATAAATCACATCTTTTGCAGTGTGACAGATTTCATGCGGAATCTTTTGTGCTCACTGCGTCTGACAATGCGAAAATATCCCAGTTCAATTTGGACTGTGCTACAGCCGAGCTGAATTTCTCAAAAAGCTGCATTGCTTCAGTTGACATAAATGCATCAGGAAAATTATACATTTCAAGTGCCAACTCTTCGGAGGTGTCTCTTGCACAGAACGGCGGTATCCTGTTTTTGGAGACGGCAGGCTCTTCTGTATTTAAAGCTAAGGCTGCAATTTCTGAGGCTGAGATGAATGTTTCCAACGGAAGCAACGTCATTGTATCAGGTACTGCATCGGCCATTAAAGTCAAGGCGTCCGGACTTTCAAGGACAGATCTGGAGCAGTTTGAGGCAAAAGACGGAAGTATAGAGCAGACCGGTTCGTCAAAATGTCATGTGAACGTGACTGACCACCTTAAGGTCAACCTTACCGGAGGCTCAATGCTTACTTTCAAGAGAAAGCCGGCAATTGATGTGGAGAGAATTATCGCCTCCACTCTTATTAAGGCTGATGACCCTAAGAGGAAGTAGCTGATGTTTGTTCTTGATTCGCACTGCGATACGCCTTCCCAGCTGCTCAGGCTGAGGAATCCTGCGCTTGACAACAGCCATTCACACGTCGATTTCCCGAAGCTGGAGCGGGGGGAAGTCGACGCTGCTTTTTGGGCACTGTATGTTCCTGCCTCACTGTCTGCTGATGCCGGGATGGGATATGCGTACGAACTTTTGCGCTGCGTGCATGATGCCCTTGAAAAAAATAAGGACAAGGCGTCTCTGGCATTGTCACCGGCGGATGCATACGCAAACAAGGAGAAGGGTCTGTTTTCTGTATTTCTTGCTCTTGAGAATGGTGCTCCGATAGGGAAATCTCTTGATAAGCTGCATGATTTTTATGATGCCGGCATCAGGTACATGACGCTGTGCCATTCTTCCGACAACCAGATATGTGATTCTTGCGCATCTGATGTAAAGACCTGGCACGGGCTTAGCCCATTCGGAAAGGAGGTTGTTGCAGAGATGAACCGTATGGGAATGATTGTGGATGTCTCCCACATTTCCGATGATTCATTCTATGATGTTCTCGAATGTTCCCCTGTTCCCGTTGTCGCCTCACATTCCTGCTGCCGTTCTCTTGCCGCTCATCCGAGGAACCTGACGGACGGCATGATAAGGGCTTTGGCTGAGTGCGGAGGTGTCGTACAGATAAATTTCTTTCCTCTTTTCCTTGACAGCGGTTTTGCTGACGTAATGAAGATTTCCGGTATTGAAGAAAGGGGAGAGGCTGTTGAACGGAGATTTATTGACTGTCCTTCCGATGATGGGGCCCGCAAGGAGTGGTATGCCGTACTTGACGAGCTTGAGGCATTGGAGAGGCCGTCATATAGGCGGATTGTCGATCATATTGATCATGTTGTTGCACTGGCGGGAATTGATCATGTAGGATTGGGGTCAGACTTTGACGGTATAGCTGTCACGCCGCGCGGTATGGAGGATGTCTCCTGTTTTCCCAGGATATTTGAGGAAATGCGCAGGCGCGGCTATTCTGAAGATGATATAAGAAAGGTGGCAGGCGCCAATTTCATGCGTGTGTTTTCTGATGTCCGGACTTTCAGTTCACGTTTTTCTGGTGAAGTACGGTGACGCTTACGGTCACCATGATGATGGCGATGCCGGCTACAGTCCTCAGGCTCAGGTGCTCGTCCAAGAAAATTATTCCGAGAATCACTGCAGTCAGTGGCTGAAGCGCACCAAGGATGGAAGTCAGTGTGGGCCCTATCCTGCGCACTGCCTTTACTCCGGTAAAATTGGAGACCATGGTGGCCCAGAGTCCAAGCCCGAGTATATACACCCATTGAACCGGGTCTGTCACCGGCATGATGCGGCCATTGAAGATGAAGCAGCATGCAATGAAATATGCAGCACTCAGCATCATTATCCATGTAGTGAACTTGACTGCCTCGATTTTGTCTGCACCGGTTCTTTTCATTAGTATGAAATAAGCCGCATAGCTGAATGCGGAAATGAGAGAGCACACAAGTCCTGTGACAATATTTCCTCCTTCTGTCCGCAGGCCGTCTCCCGAGGCCATAAGATAGACGCCAAGGATGGAGAGAAGCACTGCGTACAGATTGATTTTTGACTTGCGTTCTCCGTAAAACAGCATCATGCACATTGTCACGACCACGGGATACATGAAGTTTATTGTAGATGCGATTCCGCTGGAAATATTTGCATACCCGTACAGTAGGGTAATGGATGTAATTGCCCTGAGTGTGCTGAGAAGAATGATTTTCCATGCCTCTTCCATATCGGAAATGAACAGCGTCTTCTTTTTGCAGAATGCGTATATCATAAGCACAGCAGCTGCAGTTGTCCACCGGTAGGCAAGTGTGTCGAAACTTGAAAGGCCGGCTGCAAGCAGGCCGATTGTAAATACCGGTGAGAAGCCGAATGAAGCAGATGAAAGGGCAGCATAGAAGATACCGTTTATCCTTATGCGGCGTTTTTTCTTTTCATATAATGTTTGTGCACTACTCATACAATGTCTTTGTCTTCTTCCTATGTAAAATCCTGTATCTTAGGTAGTTATGTTTAATCTGCTTCTTAGGTAACAAATAAGTTAAATGTTATAACTAAAATGTTTTATATGGTAATTATCAGCCATTTGTGCTAATGTTCTTATTTTGTTGTTTCTTTGCATATTTTTATGCGCAGGAGGTTAAGTGCATTTGATGCAAAACGCTCAATGTTGCGCTTTCTGTCTCCCTTGAAGAACATTCTGTATGTCTCTGTACCTTCTTCAGAACTTACTCCGATCCATACCGTGCCGGCAGGTTTTTCTTTGCTTCCTCCTCCGGGACCGGCAATGCCTGAGGTCGCCACAGAAAAGTCGCTGCCAGTGATACGTCTCACTCCTTCGGCCATTTTTGCAACACATTCGCTGCTCACGGCCCCGAAAGTTCCGATTGTTTCTGCAGGAACACCAAGCACGCCTGTCTTGACGCTGTTGGAATATGACGTTACAGAACCCAGATAATATTCCGATGAACCCGGAACTGAAGTCAGCATCGCAGAAATCATTCCACCCGTACATGATTCCGCTGCGCTTACGGTCTTTCCGGCCTCAGCCAGCTTCCTGCCGATGCATGCTTCCAGCGTATCATCGCAGCATGACCATATTATATCTCCGAGCAGATTCTGCAGTTTTGAAATCTCAGCTTCAATCATGCGCTCTTCTTCCTCCTTGCTGCCCTCTCCGTACATGGACAGTCTGAGGCGCACTCCGTTCAGGGGATTGGGGAGATAGGCAAGATGCATTCCTGCCGGGAGTGAATCCTCCCACGGTGCAATCATTTCCGCAAGGGCTGATTCTGCCATTCCGAATGTCATCACTGTCCTGTGGCAAATGTCAGAAACATGGTTGTGTGCCTTTATGTCGCTGATTATATCGTCCAGGGCGCCCAAAGCTTCAAAAGGAACCCCGGGGAGTGAATAAAGTGTGGATTCGTGGCCGTATTTGCCGGCAGGGAAGCGGAAGACCATAACAGGAGCAGTTCCGAGCCTGTTGGGTATTACTTCGCATGTGTCCGGCACTGAGGCCTGCGCTATATTGGTTTCAAGCAGGTCCAGTCCGCGTGCACTTAATATGCCGTGAATGATTTCAAGCTGTCTCTGGTCTGTCTTGTATGACGATGCACCTGAAAGTTCCGCAAGTGCAGCTTTTGTGATGTCGTCTTTTGTTGGACCGAGTCCCCCTGTGACTATGACAATGCTGTTATTCTCCAGCTCAGTCCCCAAGGCTGAAATGATGGCAGCCCTGTCGTCTGCTATTGAAAGCATCCGTGTGACTTGTATGCCTGCTGCGTTCAGGGCACGGGAAATGTGTGATGAATTGGTGTCGACAATCTGGCCGATCAGGATTTCATCTCCGATTGTGCATATAGATGCCTGTGTCATTTCTGTTTTCCGTTTTGTGTCTCTTCCAGGTGATGTATTATTTTCTTTACAAGACCCGGGCCTTCGTATATGAAGCCTGTATATATTTCAACAAGCGAGGCTCCTGCATCAAGCATTTCCCGTGCCTGTTCTCCTGACATGATGCCCCCGACGCCTATGACAGGAAGTCTTCCCTGCGACTTTTGGCTTATATATTTCACCAGCTCAAGGTTTTTGCGGTACAGCGGTGCACCGGAAAGGCCTCCGTTGCCAATCTTTTCAATCCTGCTTTCGCTTATGCCCAGGCCTTCACGGCTCCTTGTCGTATTTCCTGCCACTATTCCGTCAATTCCGGAACGCAGGCAGTAATCTATTATGTCATCGAGCTGTTCGCGCGGAAGGTCCGGGGAAACTTTGAGCAGAATAGGGCGGAAGGTATCATAATACATCCTGAGGTCCAGAAGCCTGTCCACTATGTCCGAAAGGAAAGACACATCCTGGAGTGCTGTGAGTCCGACTACATTGGGACATGAGACATTGACAACGAACATGTCGACAAAATCATACAGAAGTGCGAACGACTGTTCATAGTCTTTGGCAGCATCTTCATTTATGCTTGATGCATTTTTGGATATGTTGGCAGCTACAATCACTTCTGGACGCTCCTTTTTAAGATGCTCCACGGCATTGCGCACCCCCTTGTTGTTTATGCCGAACCTGTTGATGATGGCTTTGTCCGAAGGCAGCCTGAAGCATCTCGGCTTAGGGTTGCCGTCCTGTGGCTTGGGGGTCAGTGAGCCGATCTCGACGAATCCGAATCCGAAGTTGGCCATGTCGTTGTAGAACTCACCGTTTTTGTCAAGTCCACCGGCCAGTCCGACTGGATTGGGAAAATTGATGCCGAATACTTCCCGTTCAAGAGACTTGGACTCTCTCTTATAGATAGCCCGTACTATTGCTCTTGCAAAAGGAAGGTGCCTGATGAATGCCAGGCCTGAAAAAGTAAGATTGTGTGCCGTTTCTGGATTAAAGCGGAAAAGGATAGGTTTCAGTATATGCTTGTACATGTCTTGTTGAATAATAAGCCATTTTCTAAAAACATACAAAAATACATCAAAACTTTGTAAATCCTTTGCTTACCTTCAATAATGTTTGCATACCTGAATGGCGATTATGCCAATTCTTGATATGAGCCGTCATCAAAAAATACGATAATTTTAGATACAACTCTCTGTTTTACTTGTGTTTCAATATGCTTATATGAAGTTTCAATCTTACTCAAGGCTTCAATATTTTCCTGTTCTTTCACTGGTGTATGGGAAATATTGCTTTCCTGCTCGGGTACTGCATTGGCCTCATCTGCTGGTTCATCAGAAAAAAGACTGTCCTGTCTGGGCAGCTGCTGTTGCCCGGGCTGTTGCTGTTCCCTGTACATCTTTCCTTTTCCGAGAATCAGCCACTCAATGCTGAGGTCAGGGAATTTTTGCATGACTGACTTTATGAAATCATAGCCAGGATTATTTCTGCCCGCAAGCAGGTGGGACACACTTGCCCTGGCTACATTTATTGTTTCCGCGAACTGTGTCTGCGACATATTTTCTGCCGCAAGGAATTGCTCCAATCTCTTGTTCATAATTGTAAACTAAGTTTTACAAATATAACAACAAAAATTGAAACCAGGAAAATATATTTGAGTTCAAAGATGTAACGGGAGGATAAAATAGGGGTGTATAATATTATATAAATACTTTAGGTAATAGGTATAAAATACAGATTTATAAGTGATTATATTTGTAAATACTCGTATAAGTAGCCATAATTGCCCCCAAACTGATAAATAGCCGTAAATTTTACATTAATCACATTAAATATAAATTCAAGTAAATGAATATAAATCTCATGATTTTCAATGTATTACAAAGAGATAATAATAAACATAAGAAAAAGTTATGCAAGATTTGTAACACGTGCAAAAGGTAACTGCAAACAGGTCGTCAGATGGTGGTTATGGTTACAAATGTTACTATGATTGACAATTGGTTCTTGGTTACATTTGTAACATGGTACAGACTCCCTGATTTCAATTTCCGTTTAACGCGAGAATTGCGTATTTTTGCCGAAGTTTTGTTTAGCTTATAAAAACTGAAATCTGAATATGATACCAAAAATACAAATTGAGGATTACAACTATGATCTCCCGGACAGCCGGATAGCCAAGTATCCGCTTCCGAAGCGTGATTCCTCCAAATTGCTCCATTATACGGACGGCAATATCAATGAAAGGCAATTTACAGATATTCCCTCTCTCCTGCCGGCAGACTCGATTATGGTATTCAATGACACTAAGGTTGTGCCTGCCAGGCTTAATTTTGTGCGCTCCACAGGGGCGCATATCGAGATTTTCTGTCTTGAGCCCGTGATGCCTGAAGAGTATGCCTGTGCATTTGCTGCTTCAGAAAAATGCGTATGGAAGTGCATTGTCGGGAATGTGAAGCGCTGGAAGGGAGACTGCCTTTCCCTGTATAATCCCATGAATGACGCTGAGGTGGAAGAAATGGGACTGGAAGCCAGGCTTGCAGGACGCGAAGGAGCTACATCCGTAGTGGAATTCACATGGAAAAACGGCGCACCGTTCTCAAAAGTTCTTGAAGTATGCGGTTCTGTTCCCATACCTCCTTATCTGAACCGTGAAACCGAGGAGATTGACCTTGAGCGATACCAGACCCTTTACGCCAGGTGGCGCGGTTCTGTTGCGGCGCCGACTGCAGGACTGCATTTTACGGATGAGGTGCTCGGCAGGATAAGAGAGCGCGGAATAGAAACGGAGACCGTGTGCCTGCATGTCGGTGCCGGTACTTTCCTTCCGGTCAAGACCTCGTCTGTTGCAGACCATGTAATGCACCGCGAGCCTTTTGTGGTTACGCTAGGGCTTTTGGAAAAGCTGGCTGCAGGTACAGCCAAGGTCATTGCAGTCGGGACGACTTCCGTAAGAACGCTCGAATCCCTCTATTATGCCGGCGTCAAGTGCATTGAGACCGGTTCTCCGGAGGATGTGGGACAGTGGGATCCTTATATACGTGAATATACCTATACTACCGGGGAGGCACTGCAGGCTCTTGCCGGCTGGATGCGTGAATCCTCAAAGAACGAGCTCCAGCTTTCCACGAGAATCATAATAGTGCCGGGCTTCCGCTTCCGGATTACGGATGTCCTTGTCACGAACTTCCATCAGCCGCAGAGTACGCTTCTGCTGCTGATTTCCGCCTTTGTGGACGGCAACTGGCGCAATATATATGATTATGCATTGGGGCATGATTTCCGCTTTCTGAGCTACGGGGACAGTTCTGTCCTTTTCAGGAAAGACTGAAGCGGCGGTTCCGGATTCAAGGTGGAAGCGCAAGGCCTGATTCTTGAACCTTCGGCCTCATGCGCAGCCGCTATATAGTTTGATATTTTGCAATGTTTTTATAAATTTGCAACTTGTACTAATATTTAGAAACCATGTTAGATTTATCTGAATTTGAGAGCATAAGCCCTTATACCGATGAGGAGGCATCAGAAGCACTGAGTGCTCTTGCCGACCATCCTCTTCTTTCCGAGGCGTGCAGGCACTTTTTTCCTGACCAGTCTCCTGATTTTCTGAGAAACCTTCTGAAAAGCATAAAGACTATAGATGATTTCCAGATTCTTGTCATGTCGAAGTTTGTGGAGTGGGCGCTTGAGCATACCGCACACAATTTTTCGTATGACGGAGTTTCGAATATCGACAAGGACAAAAAATTCCTTGCCCTGTCCAATCACCGTGACATCATACTCGATCCGGCAATCACCCAGCTTGTCCTCTACAGGAACGGGATTCCTATGACGGAAATCGCTGTCGGAGACAATCTGATAACCAGCAAGACCATTGAAAGGCTTATCAGGTCGAACAGAATGATAAAGGTGATGCGCGGAATTTCCGCACGTGAGCTTTATCTGTCTTCACAGCTGCTTTCCCGTTACATAAGGCTGAACATAACCGGCCAAAGAAGCTCAATCTGGCTTGCCCAGAGACAGGGGCGCACCAAGAACGGCTATGACATTACCGAACAGGGGCTGCTTAAAATGCTTGACATGAGCGGTCAGGCTGACTTCCTGCAGAATTTCATGGAACTCAACATTATTCCTATGAGCATATCATACGAATATGAGCCGTGTGACATACTTAAGGCAAGGGAACTTGTCATATCCAAGAAGCACAAGTATGTCAAGGCTGAAGGGGAGGACCTGAACAGCATCATGGTCGGAATCATGCAGCAGAAAGGGAACATACACCTGAATATCGGAAAGCCGCTTACTGAGGATGAGATTGCCGAGGCTGCAAAATGCGACAAGAACGACCGTTACCAGCTTATCAGGCATGCCGTTGACCTTAGGGTAATAGAAGGCTACAGGCTATGGAAGAATAATTATGTTGCCTTTGACCTTGTCAACAACTCCTTCAAGTATGCCCATCTGTATGAGCCAGCTGATGTGGAGAAATTTGTGGACTATATGGAGCATCAGCTTGAGACTGTCGAGCCGGAAGTAAACAAGGAGGACCTCAGGCGCATATTCATGGACATCTACGCCAATCCTGTGGTAACGAAGGAACTTCTTGAAAAGGAAAAGGCTACCGGAGCCATACTTCTCTGATTTGCATGAAGCAGAAAATACTTAAATAAAAATCGCAGTCCTGTTACCGGGGCTGCGATTTTTATTTAATAGGATGGCATTCCGCAAACGTATCTGCCTATTTGTTTTTTATTGTGACGTCAAGCTGCGGGAACGGGAACTGGATTCCTTTTTCAGGAAGTTCATTGTAGACTTTTTCATTTATGCCGAAGTTCACGTCCCAGTAATCGGAAGCCTTTACCCATGCCCTCATTATGAACTGTACGCTGCTGTCCTGCAGGGCGCTCAAAGCTACGAAAGGGTCTGCAGGCGCTCCTGTTGCCGTTGTGAGAACTCTCGGGTCTTCTTTGAGCAATGAATGCAGAATTTCCTTGGTCTGCTCTGCTGACGAACCGTATTCTACATTTACAGTCCAGTCTACGCGCCTGAGCTGGTTCTGGGAATAGTTGTTTATTGTTCCGTTCGACAAGGCGCCGTTGGGTATGATTATATTCCTGTTGTCTGTTGTCGTCAGCTTCGTGCTTACAATATTGACTTCTGTCACAGTGCCCGAGTAGCCCTGTGCCTCAATGAAGTCCCCGGCCTTGAAAGGCCTGAATACAAGAATCATGATTCCTCCGGCAAAATTCTGCACTGTGCCGTTTAGGGCAAGTCCTATTGCCATTCCACCACCTGCAAGCAATGCTGCAAGTGACGTGGTGTCAATTCCTAAGGTTCCGACTGTTATGAGCACAAGAATTATAGTCAGTGCGATGCTTGCTATGCTCTGGACAAAGGAGGCGATTGCAGCATCTGTATGCCTTTTCTCAAAAATGGCACTGAGCAGGCCCTTCAGCTTTTTTATCAGCCAGGTTCCTATGAAATATATGACCAGGGCAGCCAGGACCTTCAGGCCGAAGGCAACCGCTTTGTCAATGAGGTCACCGAAAAGTTCATTGGCCGGAGTCGTGGCAATTTTCTCGGCAACTGAAATCAGTTCCTCCTGCACTATTGTCAGCGAGTCCTTAGGTGCAGCGATTGCTGCCGGAATGAAAATTTTCATGATAGGATGCTTTATTATAAAAGTTTCTCCACTTCTGAAATGATTGTTTCTGCAGGAAGATCAGGATCAAGCACGAGATGCGGCTTGGCGTAGACCACATCGGATTCCGATTTGGCCAGTTCTTCTCCTCCTCCGGTAATGTTGAGCATAATCATCTCGTCCTTGCCAACAGTTCCGTTCTCTGCAGCCAGGGCAAGGGAAGCCACTGCAACTGCTGCCGCATTGTGGATGTCAATTCCTTCCAGAGCCTTGAATTCATCTTTCCAGAACGCAAGGGCAGAGTTGTCAATTTTGAATATTTCGCCTCCTGCATCCTCCATTGCATCAAATAGTCCGCCGGCGAGAGAGTATGGCGGTTTCCTGTTTGAAAGCACCTTTGCATCAATTTCTGCTGCAGCTGTACGCGCTTCTTCTGCTGTCATCGGAACAAGTTCCCTGCTCCTCTGTTTCCATGAGTCATACATGATTGTGAAAGGCGCATTCTGTGACGGATACAGCTTCATCTTATGCGAACCGTAGCGTCCGTCACGTATCAGCCTGAGATTGTTTTCCCATACCGCTATTGTGCCTGTGCCGCTTCCGATTGCCTGGAAATATGCGTCAGGAATTCTGCCGGTCTTCTCTACGGCAGAAAGCAGCGTCGTGCCCATTCCGTCTCTTCTTGCAATGTTTTTGGCTCCGCCCTCAGCCATGAACTTAGGTGACTGGCATACTTTGTCAGCAAGTGCTATTGCATCAAAATAATCAGACCCTTTCGGAGATGCAATTATCTTTACGCAGTCATTAAGAGGCTGCTTGAACCAGAGTGCAGAGATGTTGTCCTCCGGAATGGAGACAAGCAGAGGTATATTGTTGTCAGAGCACACTTTGGCAAATGCGCGGGCTGTATTTCCGGCAGAAGCCACGACAAGAATCTTTCCGTTGTTTTCCGGAAGTCTGGCACAGACGGAATATGCCTCCGTTTCCTTGAAGGAGCATGTTTCCATTTTTGCCCCGATGGCCGGCCAGTATCCGGAGAATGTTATATAAAGGTTTTTCAGTCCGAGTCGTTCTGCAAGAGCGGTGCTCTTGTATGTGACGGGTGCACATGAGCCGGAGAGTGTACGTTTGACCGGCAGCCAGTCCGCATAACGGTAGAATCCGTCCAGGTCTGTGCGTGGTGAGAACTTTTCCGTACTATATTCGGCCCTTATAAGGCTTGGTGACGAGCATTCCGGATCAGAAAGAGTCCAGCCGCCGTCTTCGAAGATGCGGCCGGTTGCGCAGCATCTGAGATTGTACTTGGTTGGTTTGAATGTCATGGTCTAAGGTTTTTTATCGTTTGTCTGCAGAAGTGGCCTTGTCAACGATTTCTGCAATATCATTTACAGGTCGGTCGGCATATCTGCTGAAAGTGCTGCGGCAAAGAGGGCATGCAGTGACAATTATGTCAGGAGAATCTGCCGTGAGGCTGGCCAATGCATTTTCAGTAAGAGGCCTGCGCTTGTCGAATCCGAGGGAAATGCTGCCTATGCTTCCTCCGCAGCATATACTTTCTTTTCCGTTTTTGGAGGCTTCCACAAGCACTCCTGCACGGGACACTACGTTTCTCGGACTTTGGTATACTCCGCATCCACGGCCAAGTTCACAAGGGTCATGGTAGACAAGGCGGCTGTCACTTCTGTCAATGTCCAGCCTTCCCTCATTTATCATCCTTTCTATATATTGGGTGTGATGCAGAATCTCTATGCCTTCAAGTTTATAATTCTCCTTGAAAATCCTGTAGCAGATAGGGCAGCTCAGGAGCAGGATTCCGGCTCCTGATTCTTTTATTATCCGTGTGTTTTTTTCAATCATCTGCCTTGCCGGTCCAATCCTTCCTGCCATCATCATGGGTCTTCCGCAGCATATTCCTCCGTCCCTGTCCATGACATCATACTCGGCCCCGGCTTTTTCAAGAAGTGACACCATTGATTTCATGATTACAGGAGTAAGAGCTGTCATACAACCGGCAAAATATAGAACTTTCTTATTATCAGATGATGAAACATTATTGTTCTTTTGTATAACTTTTTTGTTATACTGAAAATTCACCGCATCAGTACCTATATTGGAGTAGTCCGGTGTCAGATTATACTTCTTCGCGGCTCTTTGGGCAATTCTGATTTTGTCTCCTTCGACACCGACAGGACAGACGGCCGTGCACTTTCCGCAGAGAAGGCATTTTTCGCTGATTTCATCTATGCGGGCTTTGTTGTTCCGCTTCAGCTGCCGGTTCAGGTATACTGTTGAATCTTTGGTGTTGGCCTTTACCGCCCCCATCGGACAGGCGTCAATGCATACTCCGCATGAAGGGCATGAGTAGACTTGTATACTTGCCATTCCCCTCCGGGCACTGCTTATGCTGATGCCGGCATTTCTTAGGGGAATAAGCAGGATTTCAGCAGGAATATGCATATAGCGGCTGAACGGAAGCACGCACATGAAAATTCCCAGGGCTATTGAATAGGCCCACCATGTGGGAAGCATGTTCATATAGTCGCTCAGGAACGAGTGCAGTACCATGTTCAGGGACTTTGTCAGGAAGGAGCCGCCGCTGATGTCGGCAGTGAAGCCCTCGGCAAGCAGCCTGAGGGGGAAGATGCTCCAAAGGGAGTACAGGCCTATCAGGTCAGGCAGGCTCGGCTGTGTGGTGCGTCTCATTCCGAAGAGCCTTGAATGCGCCCTTTTTATAATGGCAAGTACAATTCCGCTCAGGACTATCAGCAGGAAGAAGTCCATTAGAAAGAAGAAGAACGAGCCTTTCATTGTGGTGTCTGTCACTGCGACAAAGTATCTGAAGAATATCGGATACCAGATCTGGTGCACGCGCTCCGGAGTGTAGAGGAAAACTTCAATGTGGCCGATGACTATAAGCATGAACCACCCGAAGGCAATGCTGGAGTGCATGTATCCCAGCAGTTTGTTTCTTTTCCACAGCTTTACATGGAAAAGGCAGTCGCAGAACCAGTCACGTATGTTTTTGCTCATTGTCTTCGGATTCACGAGGGACAGGAAAAAGCGTTTTCTGTCTTTTCCCGGGAGCTGCAATATTATTCTGGCGGCACCGATGATGCACCATGTCAGGCAGAACAGCATTCCGATTACAAACGGAAGCACGAAGTTGTTGTAGCCGGAAAGATATATTTCTCTCATTTCGTATCCTCCTTACCATAAATTCTGCTGATGGAAAGAAC
Source organism: uncultured Bacteroidales bacterium (assembly GCA_947177525.1). Taxonomy (GTDB): domain Bacteria; phylum Bacteroidota; class Bacteroidia; order Bacteroidales; family UBA932; genus Cryptobacteroides. The sequence goes on from CAMWUW010000018.1 coordinate 14,621, forward strand.
CAGGCGCCTTGTATTGATGCCCCGTGGACATACCATGGTGCATTTTCCGCACAGCATGCAGTTGGACATCATCCTGAAGGCTTCCTTTTCTTTGCCCCTCTGGAGGCACAGCAGTACTTTTCTTATGCTCATCCCTGAAAAAGCTGCCGCCGGACAGGTCGCGCTGCATGACCCGCAGGCCATGCAGCGTACCGCGTCGGGCTCGACGCGGCAGAGCTCTTCAAAAAGAGCTCTGTCGACCTTGTCCATATTTATGGCCGAGCTTGGGGAAATACTGAAACCGAAAATGTTTTCCATCATTTCCTGCTTATGTGTGAATGTATCTCCAGGACGGCTGACCTTGCCTCTGCCAGAGTCTCCGGCACAGTCTTCGGACCTGTGCATGCACCTGCATAGAATATTCCGTTTTTCGGTGACGATGTAATGTGCATCACATTGTCGGAACTTTTCAGGAATCCGTCAGAATCAACAGGCAAGGATAGCATTCCCGCCGTTTTTGTGCTGTCCTGGCTGCATACCATTCCGGACATTAGGACAAGCAGGTCAAGAGTAATCTTTATCGGCTTTCCGGCCAGAGTGTCCTCTGCCTTCACTATTACCTTGCCTTCAATGTTTTCGCTTACCTCAGAAACCCTTCCGCGAATAAAATGGATGCCATAGTCGCGCTGTGCCTTAGTATAGAAATCCTCGAATTTCTTTCCGAACAGGCGCAGGTCCATGTAAAAGCACCATATCTCGGCATCGGGAAACTTTTCCTTAAGCTCGATTGCCTGCTTTATGGCAGTTATGCAACATACCTTGGAGCATTGTGAATTCCGGGCCTTTTCGTCACGGGAGCCTACGCAGTGCACGAACCCGATGTGCCCGATTTCCTTTCCGCTTATCCTGTGGTCTTCACCTGTATTGAACCATTGCTCCAAATCACCGTTTGTGATGACTTGGTCATAGACCCCGTATCCGTATTCCTCCTTCTTTTCCGCTTCAAAAAGACTGAAGCCTGTAGTGAAGAGTATATAGCTTGTATTTATAGAGATTCCATTTGACAGCTTTATATTGTAGCTGTCCCTGAGACGGTTTATGAATGATATTTCCGTGTTCAGGAAAATATTTGCCCCTTTTGTGCGCTCAGTAAGTTCGGAAACAATGTCCGCAGCCGGAGTCATGTCCGGAAACAGCCTGTTCCATCTGGCGACGTGCCCTCCGAGCCTTCCGCTTTTCTCTACAATAATCGGGGAGTAGCCGAGATCAAGAAGTTTGGACGCCGCCTCAAGTCCGGCTATCCCTCCTCCTATTATTACAACAATCTCTTTCATCTGATTATGGGTTTAGTACACGTTTGTTTATGGGTCCCTTAGAAACATTTCATGTTCTCTGGCAGTCCGGGGCGCATAATGTCTTTCCTGTCAAGCCCCTTGTACTTGTCCTCGGGCCGGTAGGGGATGCCGATCTTGTCCAGAAGCGGCTCAACCGCAACCTGATGAAGCTGCAGGCCGAGATCCCACGGGTCGTATCCGAGGACAAGCCCGGCAACTTCCTCATACGTGAACACAGGTATGCCGAATCCTCCTGCACCGTATGTCTTGCCTTCCATTTCCGCTATCACATACTGCCATCTGTCAAGGAAATAAGGACAGCCCGGGCAGTTGGTGATAATCATGTCAGGCCTGTATGGCTCCATTGACTCGAATTTTTTGTGTGTATTTGAGATGGAATAGCCTCTGTTGGCCTTTATGTGGTACTGCCTGAATCCATAGCCGCAGCAATGTCTGCGCTCCGGATAGTCTATCACATTTCCGCCCCATGACTCAACCATTCCCGCAAGAACATACGGATATTCAGCTCCTCCGACACCTTTGGACGGGAACATCTTGGCATAGTGGCATCCAATGTGCTCAACGACCCTGAGAGGCTCCCCGGTCTCCCTGTTGACAAGCCTGAACTTTGCCTTCTCGGCTATCAGGTTTCTGAATTTATATATCAGGTCGCTGGAGTGGGCGAGGTATTTGGGCTTATTGAACTCTTTCCGGCAGGCTTTCCACAGCATTTCCCTGATTCTTGCCTCAAGTTCCGGAAATTCGTGCCATGTCTGCAGAATTTCCGTGTAGTTGCCGAATGAGGTTATGCATGAAGCCACATAATTTTCATATCCGGCTTCAGTCATGAGTGCAAACTGCCTCGCCACTATTGTCATGGCCGTCTCCTGCGGGATGGTGTCGCAGTGGTATGCAATGCCTCCGCATGTCGTATGGTGCTCAGTCTCGTAGAAATCCTTCTTCAGGATATTGCGGCATATTTCCATAAGCATCTTTTCCGAAGCCGGAAAAAAATTCTGCCTTATGCAGCTTCTTACGTAGAACCATTTGTCGTCAGGAATTTCCTTCTGATATTCCGACCATATTTTCTGTTTTCCCTGATAAATCATAGCTGTTCCTCATTAAGGTGTCCTTCAGAGCAGTGCCCGAACGTATAGTTGAAATATTCCTCCATGGACATTCCCATTTCCTTTGCCTTTTCGGCAGAGAATTTTTCCACGTTCTCAATTCTTTCCGTTCCTCCCGTGACGTCAAAAATGCTCTTGAGCTCGTCAAGGGATTCCTGGGGTATTTTCCTCAGCACTCCCGGACCTTCTCCCCGGAAATTTGCCCCGAGTCTTGCGAAACTGTCTTCAAGATGCTCCGTATGCCATTTCCATACAGGGCCGGACTCCACATGGTCTTCCCATCTGAATGTGTCAGGATATATGCAGTAGCCGTACTTGAGGATATTGCCGGTCAACATCTTTGTGAGAGGGTAGAGCTGCCTTCCCTTTTCCGAGCAGACGAAATACCCGAGACGGGCCGAAAGATTGCGCAAAGCCATTATTACCAGGCCCGGGCCGTTCTTGCGGGGGCACCTGGTCACGCATGACATGCATTCTCCGCAGTACCAGATGACGTCGCTCTTGAGCAGCTGCACGATTTCTTCGTCATCGCCGCGCTGTACTGTGTCCACTATCTTGCGGGGGTCATATTTATAGAATTCTGCCGCAGGGCATATAGCAGTGCAGGTACCGCAGTTTATGCATGTTTTCAGACCCTCCTTGATACGGTAGTCTTCCTTCAGCATGTCGTAGAGTTTTCCCATTTCTCCGATTTTAAGAATAATCCATTGAATAATGACTGCTCCTAATAAGGATTGATGAACAGCCATGTCATGTATGCAGCTTCCATTGCCAGCAGCATTCCGCCCTCAAACCTGTCCAGCTTTTTGGCCTCGAAAGTATACGCGCTGGCGAGAATGAATATCGAACTTATCATTATGGCCCCGAGGTCGACCGGAGTCATTCCGCCGAAGGACAGCGGGGCTATCACAGCGGAGCCGCCGAGAACCAGAAGTATATTCGATATGTTGGATCCGAGAATATTTCCAAGGGCAAGCTGTCCGCGTCCTTTTATGGCTGCCACTACGCAGGTGGCAAGTTCCGGAAGAGAAGTTCCGACTGACATCATTGTAATTGCGATGAATTTTTCAGACAGATGCAGGTGGCCGGCTATTCTCGCGCCCGATTCAACGAAAAGCCTTCCTCCTCCGACGAGTGCCGCAATGCCTGCCAGGATGAAGAGCACTGCCTTGGTGTTTGAAAGCGGCTTGGGCTCTTTTTCTTTTTCCTGCTCAGTGACATTCTGGCTGTCATGCCTGAATGATGACCATATATATAAGGCGAAAATCAGCAGCAGCAGAATGCCTTCCGGACGTCCGAGCTCGTTCCTTCCTATGCCGAAGATGCTTTCCTTCATTCCGAGGAATATGAGCAGGCCGGTAACCGCGATGTTCAGAGGAATGTCGTTCTTCAGGTTACGCGCTGTTATCGTGAGCGGTGTAATCATGGCGGTCAGGCCGAGAATCATCATTGTATTGAAGATGTTTGAGCCTATTACATTGCCGATTGCCATGTCTGCCTTGTGCTGGAATGAAGATATGAAGCTGACGACCATCTCAGGAGCTGATGTGCCTATCCCGACAACTGTCAGTCCGATCAGGAATTCGCTGAGCCCAGACTTTCTTGCCACGGATGATGCTCCGTCAACAAGCCAGTTGGCGCCGAAAAGTATAAGCAGCAGTCCTGCTGCAAGTATAAAGAATTGTAGAACCATGTTTTTCAATATCTTTCCCCAAAAATTATGGGAAATAATCTTGCAAAGATAAAAATAATTCGGAAATCATTAGCGGAAAAGGTGCACTTTACTGTTGCATATAAGGCAGAATTCCGTCTATTTTGCTTATGTTTGCGGACAGAATATGAATTTTATATTATCATGAGACGTTTTATTGCGGCTGCCTGCGCCTTTGTATTGTGTGCTGCAGCATACGGCAGTGATTCACTTGCTGTTTTCTATCGGATACGGATTGACAGCGACATAAACCGGCAGTCCCAGAGAAGGCTGGTGCTCGGTCTGGACAAGGCCTGCAAGGCAGGCGCCGACTATGTCCTGCTTGACATAGACACGTATGGAGGTGCTGTGGACGCAGCCGACAGCATACGTACAGCCGTCCTTGGATGCAGCCTTCCTGTAGTGGCCTTTGTCAATATGCAGGCGGCCTCGGCAGGTGCTCTTATCAGCATTGCCTGTGACTCGATATACATGAAGCCGGGAAGCACTATAGGTGCAGCCACTGTGGTTGACGCATCAGGGAAGGTAATGCCGGACAAGTATCAGTCGTTCATGCGCGGCATGATGAGGTCTACTGCCAAAGTAAACGGGCGCGATCCGCATATAGCCGAATCCATGGTCGACACGGCAGGTGTTCTCAGCCTGACGCCTGACGAGGCTGTGGAAGCCGGATATTGCGAGGGTGTATGTGCTGATGTCCATGAGGTTGCCTCTGCCGTGACGTCCGGTGAGGACTATGTAATCGTGAATATGGACGATGACCTAACATGGCTGGAGCGGCTGGTGCATCTGCTTCTTAATCCTGTGCTGCAGGGCATATTCCTGATGATGATAATAGGAGGAATATATATTGAGATACGGACTCCGGGCATCGGGCTGCCGCTTGCAGTGGCTGTGCTTGGCGCAGTCCTTTATTTTTCGCCCCTTTTTATCGAAAACCTGGCTGCCTATTGGGAAATCCTGCTTTTTGTGGCCGGGCTTGTGCTGATTGGCCTTGAGATTTTCGTCATTCCGGGATTCGGAGTATGCGGAATATCGGGAATCGTTGCAGTAATACTTTCACTGGCCTTTGCAATGACGGACAATTCCGAACTCTTCCGCTTTGACGGCACATTTACGCTTATGCCTGTGCTCATGCCGGTATGTACCGTGATCGTTTCAGCGTCAGCCGCCATTTTCGGCTCAGTACTGATTGTCAGGAAGCTATATTCGACGCGCTCTTTTGACCATATCGCCCTGAGGCAGGAATTAAGTTCCTCAGAAGGTTTCACCAGTTTCCTGCCAGGTCTGGAAGATCTTGTTGGAGAGAATGTAGTGGCTTTTGTGGACATGCATCCGTCAGGCAAGGTAAAGACTGCTGACGGACGCATTATCGAGGCCTCTGTCAAATTCGGAGGCTTTGCAGACAAAGGGGAGACCCTTAGGGTCGTCTCGGCAGAGCAGGGGCGGCTTTATTGTGAAAAACTGCGGTAATCAGCCGCTGTGCTACTGAGAGAGCTTGCCGGTTGTCATTTGCGTACCAGGGACACCACGTTCTCGACATGGTGGGTATGCGGGAACATGTCGACCGGCCTCACTGCTGTTATGTCATAGTCGCGGCACAGGATTTCAAGGTCGCGTGCCTGTGATGCCGGATTGCAGCTCACATATACGATACGTTCCGGTGATGCGTTCAGAATGACCTGGGCCACATCCGGATGTATTCCTGCGCGCGGAGGGTCAAGTATCACTACGTCAGGCTTGCCGTGCTCTTCTATGAAACTGTCTGTCAGGATGTCTTTCATGTCACCGGCAAAGAATTCGCAGTTTGATATCCCGTTGGCCTCGGCATTGGCTTCCGCATCGCGGATGGCCTCTGGAACATATTCTATTCCAATGACTTTGGATGCATTGCGCGATACGAATTGTGCAATTGTTCCGGTTCCTGTATAGAGGTCATATACTGTCTCGGTTCCGGTCAGGGCTGCATATTCACGTGTGAGGCTGTACAGATTGTAGGCCTGGCGTGTATTGGTCTGGTAGAACGATTTCGGCCCGATCTTGAACCTGAGGCCCTCCATGTATTCGTATATTGCCTCTTCTCCTTTATAGAGCGTGCATTCAAGATCTGCAATCGAATCGTTTGGCTTTCCGTTTATCACATAGTACAGCGAAGTGATCTGCGGGAATTTTTCCGCGACGGCATCCAGCAGGGCAGTGCGCGCTTCCGCGTCTTCATAGTACATGCACAGGATCAGCATGACATTTCCGGCATCGGTTGTCCTTATGAACATGTTGCGCAGGAAGCCGCTGTGTTCCCTTATGTTGAAAAATGTCAGGCCATGAGTGAGGGCATATTCCTTTATGAAAAGCCTTATGCTGTTGGACGGTTCGGGCTGGAGCCAGCAGTGGCTGATGTCCAGGACTTTGTCGAAAAATCGTCCGACATGGAAGCCGAGCCCGTACCTTTCCTGTTCGGTGAGGGCATCCGGGTTTTCGTCTTCATAAATCCACCTGCGCTGAGAGAAAGTGAATTCCAGCTTGTTGCGGTAATATGTCGTTGCCTCGGAAGGAACGATAGGGGAGATTTCCGGTATCTGCAGATGCCCGATGCGCACAAGCTGGTCATAGACCTGCTGCTGCTTGGCCTGAAGCTGCATTTCGTATGGAAGAGGCTGCCATTTGCATCCTCCGCAAACTCCGAAATGGCTGCAGAAAGGTTTCAGGCGATGTTCAGAAGGCTTCACGATACGCAGAATATAGCCCTCCATATAATTCTTCTTCTTTTTGGTCACTTTGACATCGACAATGTCGCCGGGGACAGCGAACTGTACGAACAATACTGTGCCTTCTACCCGTGCAAGCGCCTTACCCTCTGCTGCAACAGCCTCAATGACTACATTTTCAAGAATTATATCCTGCTTCTTCCTTCCCATGATGACTTTTCTGTGTTATAAACTTTAAAATAAAATGCCCCGATTTATGAATCGGGGCTGCAAAATTATCAAATAAATTCAGAATCTTCCCAAGAAGATGTCCAAAAGTTTGCATTTATCCATGTTTGTCTTCCTGTAACCGTCATTCCAACATGGTGTGCAGACTTGTCTGGCTGAGAATAAGGCTGCAATTATATGCTATGAAGCCGCAGAGCATGATTATTCCTGCTCCGCGGCTTATTTTCCCTCTTGCCCCGGCCAATGGAAGGGCCACGACGGCCGCTGTCATTACAAGGTAGTCTGCTGAAGTGATTCCGGAAGGGTGAAGGGGAGTCACCAATGGCGTAAGTCCGAGTATCAGGGTGATGTTGAAGATATTCGAGCCCACGATGTTTCCAAGGGCAAGGCTTGTGTTCTTTTTCAGTGCGGCAGTGACTGATGCGGCAAGTTCAGGGAGTGATGTGCCGCATGCAATGAGCGTTATGGAAATGAATGCGTCGCTGGCTCCCCATGATTTGGCTATTATGACGGCATTGTCGACAAACTGGTCGCAGCTGAAGGCCAGCAGGGCCAGTCCTGCAGCAGTCTTGGCCACGGATTTCCAAAGAGGGGAGGCCTCATCGGCATGCTGCGGAGTGTCACTGCTGTTTTGTCTGCCGCGCCATAATGAATATGACATGAATATGGCGAACATAAGCAGCAGTACCATTGCGTCGATACGTCCGAGCACCGGTTCGCTTCCTGTGAAGAAATTGAAGAGCAGCAGAATCATGAGTATTGTCACGAAGATGCAGAATGGTATCTCGAATCTCATGTTGTCCCTGTCAACGGCTATCGGAAAGAAGACCGCAGTCAATCCGAGGATGCCGAGGATGTTGAATATGTTTGATCCGACGACATTGCCGATTGCGATATCTGCGTTGCCCTGTGCCGCTCCAACCATGCTGACGGCAAGTTCAGGCATGGAAGTGCCTATGCCTACTATGGCGGCACCTATCACGAATTCGGAAAGCCGGAAACGCTTGGCGATTGATACTGCGCCGTCCACAAGCCAGTCAGCTCCGGCCATTATGCCGAAAAAGGCGGCTGCAATGATTATGTATTCCATTTTTATTTTCCTGTAAGCGCGGTAATGGTATCAATGTCGTATTCGTAAACTTTTGTGCACGGCACATATTTGTACGGCACATACTCAAAGAGCTGTACATACGCGTTTCCTGATTTCTTGTTTTTGTAGATGTCCAGCCTCAGACCGTTTCCCTTGCCTTCTTCACTGATGAGGATTCCCGTGCCTTTTTTATGTGACTCAAGCTGTGATTCAATGTCAGAACGCATGCTTTGAGGGAAGAAACGTTCTGTCCTGCAGTATCTTATCCCTGTTTCCGTGTCCTTGTAGCCTGTTTTTGAGAAAAGCAGCATTATTATCCCCGCGAAAATCATGAAAAATCCTATCAGGTTGACTGAGACTGAGGTAGGCAGGGCAACGAGTATGATTCCTGCTATTGAAAGGGTTGATGAAATGGCGATGTCTTTTGTTGAACGTATTCTTGTAAATGTCTTTTCCATAATGATTCAGTATTATAAGGTTTTTATTATCTGCAGTACTGCCATGCTTTTGGAGGCTGTACTGCGTTTGGTGCGCCGGCGGCGGTACATCATCATGTAAATACATGAGGATGCATGGGATGCAGCCGGCAGCCTGCCGGTCATCGTGTGACAGTTCCCGGCAGTATTTTTTTAAATGTACCTTTCGGTGGAAAAGACTCTAAATCACAAGTTTACGCAGACGTATGAATTTATGAGAAGGCTCTTCGAAACCGGACGGAAAACGTCTTGAACAGTTTAGAAGAGGGGATATTGAGAAATTGTTGTGTGTCTTGCCTGATTTTATAAAGCAGGAGCTGCCGATTTTCTGTGCCGATGTACGCTTGGCCTGCTGGTGATGCCTGAGAGGTGCAGAACATCCGGTAGGTCTCGGTGGACTGCATGCTGCCTTGTGCTGTGAAAAAAATGATGCGGGGACATTCTGTGTGAGAATGTCCTGTATGTCGGCATGCGTTTCTTTTTCTGCTTCTTTATTGAATGAAAGAAAAAAGCAGATGACGGCAGCTGTCAAATATGTCAGAAGTCTGTATCCCATTTGTATCGTCAGGAATTTGCAATAAACGCCGCGCGGGGTCATGCAAAAACTGTGCTGAATTTACGTACTTAACATAATGTACATTGTATAACAAAATGACTGAAAAGGGGAGAAAGCAAATTGGAGTCGCGTCCTGTTCTGCCGGAAGAATGCCAAATGTACGGCGGAGTCTTGTACAAATGATTATCTTTGCGCCCGAAATATCTGATAAGAGTCGGTCCTCTGATGATGACAGGCATTTATTATGCGGTCACGGGAACGCTTGACTGGAAAATTTTATGGCTCTCTGCGGCTGGAAGTCTCTCGATGATTTCGTGAATCACCGTGAAGTTCCGATAGAGCCGAAGGTATGGATGGTGCCAATGGGAGATTTCCAGGCGTACCGCAAGGCGGGTGTTGACTGGTTTCTGCTCCGCTGGCTTACAGCTCGCAACATTGTGATGATGTTCTGCATGATAATAATTATTGTGAATCTTATTTTCCGATGAATGGTCTGGCCTGTCCCGGTCCTGCATTTGCGTTGATTGGCTATAATGGACTGGCCTTGGATTTTTGAAAAATTTATAAAGAATGATGACATGAAAAAGTTGTTTTATCTTGGATGGTGGTTTCTCAGGGCACGTTTTTTCGGAAGGCGTGCTCCCCTGCAGACAGTCCTGTTCATATCCGATATATGCAATCTCAGATGCAAGCATTGCAGCGTGTATGAACTTGAAAATCCGCATAATATGACATATGAGCAGGTGCGCGGGCATCTGCAGGAATCGTATGACGTAGGCTCCAGATTCGTGGATTTCGAAGGCGGAGAGGTCACTATATGGCGTGACGGCGACAAGAGAATAAACGACCTTATAGACCTGGCCAAGGAGATAGGCTTCTTCTCATGCACGATAACCACTAATGCGCAGCTGCCATTTGCAGGCTCTCATGCCGATTCCATCTGGGTCAGTCTTGACGGAGCCGGAGGTTACCACGAGCAAGTGCGTGGAAAAGGCACATTTGCCAAGCTGGAGAAGAATATAGCGGAATGCGGCCATAAGCATCTCAGCGTGAATATGGTAGTGAATACTCTCAATTATACCGATGTAGCGGGGACCATTGAATATGCGAAGAATAACCCGGCCATAGAAAGCATCTCCATTAATTTCCATACTCCGTTCGAGGGCACTGAATATCTTGCCCTGGATATGGAAACAAGGGCCGGAATCATAGATATGGTCATCGGCTACAAGAAGAAAGGCTATCCTATAATGAATTCTGTATCCGGACTCAAATTGATGAAAACCAATTCTTTTAAGCGCAGCTGCTGGGTGACTGACTTTGTCTATCCGGACGGCAAGCGTGGCTATTGCGTCGGCTACGGTACGGATAAATGCACACAGTGCGGGTTCTGCATGTCAGGCGAGATGGCATCGGTATTCTCGTTCAGGCCGGATACTATATTAGCAGGGCTTAAACTTCGTGCATAGTCATATACGCCTGCGTTTCGGTAATCTTACAAGCAGACTTGATATATTTATATTACCCATGTCCTACTAATCAACATTCAAAAAAAAGTTTTGCAGATAGAAAAATTTGGCTAAATTTGCCGCCGCAAATCTGTGTTGTACAGACAAAAGATTACATCTCCACGGCAATTCGGACTTATGTCTGAAAGAGATGGGACGGCTCTTCTTTTTGTAGTGTTATATTTTTCAGTATCCCGTCTGCTGAATTCAAATCCACCTTGTAGAAGTTGGACTGTGAATTCATGCATTGCTGTAAGATTGACAATACACACTTTCATATTCCGGCTTCCAGGTTTAATTTTCATTTTATTATGAAAAAAAATTTTTTCAAACTCATGTGCGCCGCATTGTTGGCATTGTGCTGCGGAGCGTTCACCTCATGCGACATCATCGGTGATGGAAACCCGGATTTCAAGTATTCAAAAGAGTATGAAGTTCTTTTGGGGGCATGGACAAATACCTCTACCTTAGAGGGGGAACCGTACACATTAGAATTTACCTTTTACAAGAACGGTAAGGTCAATGTAGTTGAAATCTTTGAAGGTGATGTCACAAACATAGACGTGTTCTATACAATTCAAGGTGACCTTAGTAAGGGGGCTGCAGTAAGAATTTACGGAGGAGAAATCGGTGAGTGGATTTTTACAGTCCTTGTCAACGGAGACGAAGCCATCTTCACGAAGAAAGGAGAGGAATTTGTTTTCACACGAAAATAATATCATATATATGCCTCAGCAGAATACAAAATTTGTCTTCTGCTGAGCTTTTAACTATACATTAGATAAGTCCGAGAATGTAAACGGACACACTAAATGAAACATTACCAGGAAATTCCAAACATATCATGAAGAAAATAGAATTAAGGCACAGATTATATGCGCCGGTTATTTTATGTGCATTGCCTTTTGCCGCTTTTTCGTGTGTCGACAGCGAATATGACATTGACAAGCCGTTTGACATGACAGTTAATTTTCTAAAGGATGCGGCTTTTCCTGTGGGGAATGTGAAGAAATTGTATCTGAAGGACATTTTACTCGGAACAGACGAGACGCTTGTCGGTACTTCTGCTGACGGTGACTATTACCTTACTTTTGTCCAGGGACAGATGGATACAGAAATAAAGGTTCCTTCTTTTGAGTATGGTGGATTTACCAAGAATGTCCAGATTGTTCCGGAACTCACGAAAGCCGCGGACTCAGGAAGAATCTCCGGTACATTCGATTTCGGTACAATACACTTCAATTGTAACATGGAATCGCATGACCTTCCTGAAGAGGTAACGGGTCTGAAGCGTTGCGAGGTGGTTTCAAGCATTCAACTGTCATTGCAGACTGCACCTGGCCAAGGGCTGATAACACTTCCTTCTGGGGCTGAAATCCGTTTCCCGGAATTTCTGGTGATAGCTCCAGGGCTTCAGGAGGGAATCAGCAAGACCGGCCCCAATGTTTTCACAACCACACGTGACTTCCCTATCGCGAATTCCGTAGATTTCATATTTCCGGTAGAAGCTATTGATTTTGAGGCTGTTCCTGACGGCGAGGGCCTGCTCGCTCCTGGACATTTCAAGATGACGGCTGATATACTGCTTTCAGGCAGCGTGCGTGTAGATAATATTCAGACAGGTGCTTTTCCGGATATTACCGGTAAGTTGAAACTTAATCCGGCAAGGTTTGTCATGGCCGTCGCTAAATTGTCTAAAGAAACCGAGATTCCGGTCTCCCCTGTCATGGTCGGAGACCTGCCTGAGTTCTTGAACGGTGAAAATCTTGTGCTTGACCTTCAGGGCCTGAGGCTTGATATGGCTGTGGAAAACACTTTCCCGCTCGGAGGCAATATGAGGGCCGGAATAAGGACAAGCGGCACTTCCGGTACGCTGGCTTCTGTTGCCCTCGGACCTGTGCATTTCAGTGCTCCTGCACTCGGGCAGACTGCCAGGAGCGCATTTTCGTTTTCACAGTCAGGTACAGGAGCGCCGCAGGGCTATGCTGATGTAAGGACGGCAGATTTCGATAATCTTCTGAGAATTATCCCGCAGCAGGTAGGAATTTATGGAATGACTGTTTCTGTTGACGATACTTATGCGGAGATTGGTTTCGGAATGCCATATAAAATAAGTGCGGACTATTCTCTCGCCTCTCCCCTTGCGTTCGGCAAGGATGTGGAGATGTCCTTCGTTCAGGATATGACCGGATTGGGCATTGACCTGTCTGATTTCGGCCTGACAAAAGCGCAGCTTACCCTCGATGCCGTGAGCAGTGTTCCACTGGAGTTCTCTCTCCAGGCCGAGGCGATAGATGCTGGCGCTAATGTCATATCCGGAATAGATGTGCTTCTCGAAGGAAAGATTATAGCCGGCTCCCTCGATAATCCTTCGGAATCAAAACTTATTCTCAATCTGTCAGCAGAAGGAGCCGATGTCGCATTTGACGGGCTCAGGCTGCGTATGTCGACAATCTCGGGCGGGCCGTCTCTCGCGGGAATCCCGCTGAATGAAGCCCAGGGCATAGAAATGAAGAACCTGGTTCTGAGAGTTCCGGAAGGCATAACATTGGACCTTGGAGGTGATGAAGACGAATAAAATGCAGCCGGGCAGATGACAGGTCCCGGACATCCGTTTTTTACTTGCAACTATATAAACTGACAGCACAATGAAAAAAATACATATAATACTTGGTATTATGGCGGTCCTCGCAGCCTCCGCGAGCGCGTATGCACAACAGAACCTCAGGAGCGGATATTTCCTTGACGGGTATACATACCGCTATAAGTTCAACCCGGCATTCCAGGGAGAGCGCGGTTATATAGCTCTTCCTGCCATAGGACGGATCGGGGTCGGCTTGGAAAGCTCCATTGCCATGTCCGATGTGGTTTATCCATTGGAAAACGGTTCTCTTGCCACTTTCCTGCACCCTTCTGTCCCGGCTGACGATTTCCTTTCCGGACTTAAGGATATGAACCGCCTCGGAGTCAATGTCGACCTGGGCATATTGTCAACCGGTTTCCGTACTGGCAAGAGCTACCATACTATAGACGTTTCTCTACGTGCCGATGCCGGAGTGAATCTTCCGAAAGATCTTTTTGCGTTTGCCAAGAACGGAGCATCAACAGGGCAGACTCAATATGACATCAGCAATGTCGGTGCGCGCCTGGATTCGAGACTCGAGTTTGCATACGGTTATTCGAGAAGCATAGGCAGAAATCTTTATGCCGGGGCCCGCATCAAATTTCTTGTCGGCATAGCTAATGCGAGGATTGCAATGCAGAGGATGAGCCTTGAGATGTCGCAGGACCGCTGGGCCTTAAAGGCAAACGGAAGCATGACGACTTCCGGGATGCTTGCATTCAAGACTATGGCTGAGGCTGGAACTTCAGAGAATGCCTCACAGGACAATCTGATCTCGTTCGAACCGGATATGTCTATGTTTGAAGCTCCTGATGCCGCAAACAAGATAATGAACGGCATTTTAAGTTTCGGAGGAGCCTTGGATTTGGGAGTCTCATGGGACTTTTGCAGGTATTTCACCCTTTCCGCATCAGTGTTGGACCTTGGTTTCATGTCGTGGAACAATACTGCAAGAGCCGTCACTCCGGATACTGCATGGGAATTTAACGGTTTCGGCAGCAATATCGGAGAAGAAAGCGCTCCTACTTTGGGAGAGCAGTTCGGGACAATGGGAGAAGAACTGCTGCAGGCTTTCAATTTCGAACGTGTGCAGGCAGGTATCAAATCTTCGGAGGCCCTTGCGATGACTATGCATTGTGGTCTGGAGGCCAGGATGCCTTTTTACGAGAAAATGTCAGTAGGGCTTTTGGGAACCCGCCGTTTTGACGGAGCGTTTTCATGGACTGAAGGACGCGTATCCCTTAATCTTGCGCCGCTGAAATGGCTCAGTCTCACAGGCAATTATGCTATATCTGATTTCGGTCAGTCTGCAGGAGCTGCGATTAATCTTCATGTTCCGGGATTTACGCTTTGCGTCGGTGCTGATTCTTTTCTCCCTATTATGAATGTCGCTCCTCAGTTTATTCCTATTGATAGTTGGAATACCAATGTGACTTTCATGCTTTGCTTTGCATTCGGAAAATATCACAAGATGCGGTGACGGCGGAATTGCCCGCTCAGATTGAAATTTCCCCCGGAGAGTGTCTGTAAGACTTTCTCCGGGGGAAATTCTATGTATGCGGCCGTACTTTGTCAGTGTGAGCACAAGAATGCTTTGGTCCTTTTCCAGTTTCCGAATCCCAGATCCTGTTCTTTTATGAGCAGATTGAGAGTGCCGGAATCACCTAAGCGAAGACCGGATACATCATCTCCGCAAAGCTGCAGAAAGTTTATCATATCAGGAAAGGCTTCATGCGTTCTTGGGCTGCTTGGCATTCCGAGAAGCTTGAGGCCTTCATCATTGTCTCCGCATGACGAGAACTCCATCTCCAGTTCCCGGTCTGTAAGAGGCTGGTCCTGGTCGTCAACAAGCATGCAGCTCTGGAAAGTCTCGAAGTTGATGGCCTTGGCGTATTTTACCACAAACTCCCCTTTCGGCCACTCGCCTGCTCCGGTCCCGGTGGCACTTTCATAGCCCAGCCACTCGTCTATTGCTGCAAAGAAATATAGCATGCCTTCGTGCGGCAGCTTTCCCTCCGGATCGAGGGGGGCTATGTCTTCGCAGTTTATCTGGCAGATAAAAGTGAGCGGATAGTCTATGCTCTCCCCTTCATCTGTCACCTTTATTGTCGGATACTGCATATCCTGGGGCATGTCAGGGTCGCCCCACCATTTGCTTGCGCAGAAAAGTATTCTGTCTGTTTTCTTTAGATTGATTCTGATTGCCATATTCAGTCTGTGTCAAAATGTCAGTGAAAGTCCCAATGAAAGGGCTATTACGTATGCTTCGTTGCGGTTTGTCATATTTTCCGGCACTATGAGCCTGTCATATATTATGTCCGTATGTGTATAAGTGCATTTTGCGGACACAATGAAATCCAGCTTGCTCCGTCCGAGCGAGAACCGCCGGCCTCCCCCTGCCTTTCCTGCAAAAATTTCCTGCGGCTGCCTCTTTATGCATATTCCGCTTCCGAGGTCCGCGAATGCAAACCACCTGTCTTTCATCGTGTCGTTTCCGAAAAATCTCGTCATGCGCAATGACAGCGGAACAGCCTTGCCGTATCGTCCGATTCCTGCATAGCCTGCATAAAGGGAAAGATTCCAGTGCCTGTCAAGATTATATCCCACATGAAGATATACCTCTGCATTGCTCTTGTATTTCAGGTTCTTGCCTCTTTCGTCAATCCTGTATCCCTCGGATGAAAAGAAATTATAATGCCAACCGGTGCAGAATGAAGCATTGTATCCCCATTCCGCACCCCAGGTCAGACGTGGAAATCTTCCTGCAGCTTCGTCCGGTATTCCTTCGGCAGAAAGACGAAGCATGCTGAATGCCAGCAAAATGAAGGTATAAATGAGTCTTCGTGCCATATCAGAATCGGTATCCTATTCTTATCTCCGGGATTACGGCCCGCATGAGTCCGTACTTGAAATATTTCATGTATATGGATTCATCATCCCTGACTGAATGGATTCCCAGCACAGGGGCTGCGCATACGGAAATGTCCACGTTTCTTTTGCTGCGCAGGCATATTCCTGCCCTGCCCTGCATACCGAAAAATAAACCCGGAGGGGACATGAAGTCCCTGCACACTCCTGCTGTGGCACCCGGACCTGCGAAAAAAATGATCCGGTTCCCGTCCGGCTGTCCTGCCTCGGCAAAAATGAAATTCCAGCCGAATGAGAATGACAGTCCTGGCAATGAAGTCTTTCCGGAAAACATTTCGGCAGTTTCCGCACAAACGCTGCATGACATGAAGCTTCTGTCTCTTGTCTCGCGCTCATAGTAGAAGCCCATGCGGGAATAGCTCTGGACAATGCCCGCGCAATTCATCCTCTGGGCTTCGGCCCTGAAACCGGCCGGAAATACCAGAAGGAATGCTGTAAAAGCGATTTTGATGCAGCGGGCATTCATGTTTGTCAGATATATTTGAATTCCATGTAGGTGGCGCCGAGCTCGTCATTGAAGCTGCCTCCTATGAAGCCCACGAGGTCTCCCTTGCGCAGCTTTCCGTCTTCCATAAGTACTTTTATGGAGTTCTGTACAAAGCCTTCCTTTGTGCCCGTCACCTCGAACGGGTAGCCATAGATTGCGTAGGTCAGCCCGAGCTCCCTCATTGTATATCCGTTGTAGCACATTGCGTAAATCGGAACTTTGGGCCTGAATTCCGCAAGATAGCGGCCTGTCCTTCCTGTCCATGTGTCGAAGATGATAGCCTTGACCGGAAGCTGGAGGGTTGCGGCGACAAGCGACCGTGCCAGAACTGCTGCAATCGGCTTTGTCACGTTCACAAGGTCCATTGGAGGCGGCGTGGAAATTGACACTTCTGTCTCGACTGCAATCCTGGCCATCGTGCGCACTGCTTCCACAGGATATTTGCCGGATGCAGTCTCTCCGCTGAGCATTATGGCATCCGTGCTCTGGAAAATGGCATTGGCCACGTCAGTCACCTCCGCCCTTGTAGGTCTTGGATTGCTGATCATGCTGTGAAGCATCTGGGTAGCGACAATCACTGGCTTTTTGCGCTCACGGCATCGTTTAATGATGTTTTTCTGTATCAGAGGTATCTTCTCAGCCGGAATTTCCACCCCGAGGTCTCCCCTGGCAATCATAACTCCGTAGCAGTGGGAAAGTATATTGTCGAGGTTGTCTATTCCCTGCTGATTCTCGATTTTTGATATTATCTTCAGATGGCTGTGCCGCGCATCAAGTATCTTCTGTATTTCGATAAGGTCTTCCTTGGTGCGCACAAATGAATGTGCAATGAAATCAATGTCTGCGTCAATTGCCCAGTTTACGAAAGTCTTGTCCTTTTCGGTGAGCGCAGGGAGTGAAA
>CAMWUW010000019.1 GCA_947177525.1 uncultured Bacteroidales bacterium
ATTATAACTTTCTCCAGCAGGCATTTGCCGTGTATTTATTATGGATATTTCTTGAAAAAGAATCAAAGGACATGCGAGCGACAACCGGATTCTGATTGCCGCACAAAGAATCGATAAGTTTACTGATACGGCTGTGGAATTGGGCAGTCGTTTCTTGTGAAATATAAAAATCCAAGTAGTCGTCACTATGATTTTCAATCAGAAAATCAATGACAGAATGGGCATCAAAAACGTGCCCGGCAGGAACCTGATTTATAGACTGATCCCCATCAATTTGCTGTTTCAATCTGTTCATGGACAATAGTGTTTCCGGGAACTCCTGAACCGGTGTAAAAAAAGAAAGTGTGGAGTTGTTGGTTTATCTGTCCCGAGGCTCTGGTAAGCCCATGCATCAAATAAACAATACCCCCACACTTGTATGACAGAGTGCACAGATAGCGCACGCCATATCAAAACAAGCAATGAAGATTCCGCTTATTTCCTTGATGCACTTGAAATTTACCAGATTTCGGAACAAGGATAAAAGCCAAACACTTTCATCAAATTATGTAATGTCGTTTTGCAGCGACAGTGCAAATATAGAAAATGTTTCACAACAACCAACATCTTTTGGGAGTATTGTCGTAACAAATGTCGCCCTTATTTTGCAGAAAATCAATATTGACTTACAACTACATTTGTAGTAATTTGATGTATCTGCTGAATATTGGTCACAAGAAACAATCTTAATGGTCTATCTTCTGTTCCATTGCCAAAAATTAAGGATATAGTAGCCACCTTACTGATGCCGAAGATGCGTGATAGCCCCTAAGTCAAGAGCTATCCAATCAATAACACTTCCAACTAAATAAAATAGTAACTTTGCAATCCGTCACGCCGGTCCGGGGACCGGGACGAGCGAAGATTCAACTACAAGCCAGGAGGGATATGGAAATAAGGAATTTAGGAAATACGGATTTTGACACGCTGTTCTGCGGTTTTGAGAGGGCTTTTTCTGACTATGAGATACATTTCGGGAAAGATGAGGTGCGGTCGATGCTCAAAAGACGCGGGTATAATCCCCTGCTCTCATTTGCGGCCTTTGAGGGCGATGAAATCGTAGCGTTCACATTGAACGGGACCGGGACATTCAACGGCATCCCTACCGCCTACGACACCGGGACAGGAACGGTTAAAGAATATAGAGGGCAGGGCCTGGCACAAAGGATTTTCACCCATTCACTCCCCTTTCTCAGAGAAGCCGGAATCAGGCAATATCTGCTTGAAGTCCTGCAGGACAACAGGAAAGCGATTTCCGTCTATCGCAAAATGAATTTTGAGGTGACGCGGGAGTTTGACTGCTTCCGGCAAGACGTCGGAAAAATTGACACAGGAAAAACAAATGCAGACTGCACCATCAGGCAGGTCAGCACGGATTCAATCCGCCTGGCACAGGACTGCTGCGACTTCATCCCTTCGTGGCAAAACAGCAGGGAGTCCATAGAAAGAGGTATTTCCGGCCTGATGTGTCTCGGTGCATTCCTTGACGGGGAGATGGCCGGGCATTGTGTATTTGACGTGCATACCGGAGATCTGACGCAGATAGCCGTGCAAAGCGGATTCAGGCGGAAAGGCATAGCTTCACGGCTGCTGCAGGAAGCGATGGCGTGCATGAAGACTGACTTCATCAAGATATTGAATATCAGCCAGGAAAGCAGGACAATGCACCAATTCCTTGAAAACAGGAACATACCGCTTGTGAGCAGACAGTTTGAAATGACATTACAGTTCTGACAATCAAAATATAATTCATGAGGAAAACAATACTTTATATTGCCGTAAGTCTGGATGGCTATATTGCAGACAGCAGAGGTTCCGTCAGTTGGATAGGCGGACAGGATGAAAGCATGAAGATGGAAGACACTTTCACCCCGTTCTTCAGCAACGTGGACACGGTCATCATGGGAAGGAACACCGTTTTTCCACATTTTCCGCACTATACAAAGCCTGTCATTTCACATTTTCAGGCAATGGACTTCTTCTTGAGCCAGTGCTCCGTAAGCCACTTGCGTACAGGGATGTCGTATGCCTTGTAGAATGCCCATGCTGTCAGGATGGAAACAGTTATCACTCCAATATTCAGCATGACATGCATCCACACCGGAGCTTCCGGATGTCTGCCGACCCATTGCATCTGCATATACATGAACGGATAATGTGTAATGTACAGCGGGTACGAGAGTTCACCCAGGAAATTGCAGATTCTGCTGCTGAACCCGTCCGTAGTCCGGCTGCCTGCTCCCAAAAGCACCACGACAGGGAATATCACCAGAATTGACATTGCCTGATATATGCCGTCCCCGATGCCTGCATGACCCTTAATCTGAGGCACGGAGAAGACAGCGACAAGTATAAGTGAGCACCACCAGAATCCTCCACGTACACGGAGCGGACTCCCGCTCGGATTGCTTTCGCTGCGGTGTGACGGCAGGATCCGCGAAATCAGCAGTCCGCAGAGGAACGGGTACAGCAATCTGGTGAAGCCTATGTATAGCTGCTGTGAATCAAGGCTCCAGCCTCCGATTACACAATACGGAGCCTTGCCTTCCGGGAAGAAGCCGAACACATCGAATCCGAGCGTCAGGTCAAGCGTCAGGAATGCCGCTGCAGCGCATAGGAGGGCAAGCGCAATTTTCGGCAGCCTGCGGAATATCAATGCGTACAGGATGTTTCCTATGTACTCGAATGTCAGCGACCAGTTAGGACCGTTGAATGAATTGAACTCGCCCCATCCGCGGATATCCAGCCCATGCCCGCAAGGAATCATAAGCAGCCCCATGACGAAGCATAGTGCAAATTTCCACCATTCGCAGGACGCGATGTTAGGGAAACCGTCATAATCCCCGAAGAAGAACAGCGATGCTCCAAGCACAGTCCCCAGGATAACCATAGGGTGCAGTCGCGTCAGACGCCTTTTGAAGAAGCCCCAGGTAGTCATCCTGTCCCATCTGTCGTCGTAGGCGTAGCCGATTACGAATCCGGACAGGACAAAGAAGAAATCAACTGCCAGGTAACCGTGATTGATGATTTGAGTTCCGAAAGTTCCGATGTATGTCTCGAGACAATGGAAGACTATTACCAGGAGAGCAGCAACACCTCTGAGTCCGTCAAGGATTTCATATCTGGGCTTCGATGCCAGAAACACATTTTCTTTTGCCATATCAATTCTTCAGTAAGATTTCCGGTTGCAAATATATTATTTTATTTATCCCATTCTTGTTCTCCCTATTGAAAATATTGTCTTATATTTATCGGATATGAATTTTCCGTAAAATTATCTACATTTGAGCAGGCAAGCCTGCATATGCAGCCTACCCGGGAACTTTCATATAGAGAAAGGGCGGGGAAAGTACGGAAACACAAGAAGCGGAGAATTATGAACAATGAATGCATGAACGGCACATCACGCGAGACTGACATACTGGTTTTCGGTACAATGGGCAATGTAGGGCCGCAGGTGCAGGGGCTGCTTGCCTCACACGGGCTCAGGACGTCGGCTATACCTTTCATGCAGAATGTCTTCCGGGATGAGCCGGGTTACAGGAGGACGCTGGTCCGCGCAATAGCCGACTACAGGCCGGGAATCGTGTTTCCCATCGGGCATCCTCTGGCAATGTCACGGTTCAAGGGGCTTTTAGATTATGGAGTCCCGCTGGGCACGGTCCTGAACTGCAGGAAAGTGGATGATCTGTGGAAAGAGGCCGTGTCGAATGTCCGGATTGCAGTTGAAAAAGAGGAGACGGTGCGCCTGCTTGACAGCAAGGTCCGGTGCCATATCCTGGCAAGGGAGCTCGGGATTATGCGTCCGGCAGTGTATGACACGCCTGAAGATGTTCCTGCGGGAATGAAGGTCATATTCAAAAGGGACGTCTCATTCGGAGGGCACGGGGTGCATCTGCCCAAAGATATTGGGGCACTGGAAAGGCTGATTGCCCACCAGAGTCCGGGAGAGCCGTTCCTGATAGAGGAATTCATTGAAGGGGCTGACTATAGCCTTGATGCTGTCCGCTGGGGAGGCAAGATGGTTTCTGGAGGGTACAGGTGCCTGCCCACTGAGAGCAGCTTCAGAGCGGCTGGCAGATATGGAGCGGCATGTCTGCCGGCAAAGGGCTTCGGACCTGCCGGATACAGGGAAGTGCTCCATGACGGCGACCCGGTGCTGGAAAAGATGAGGACTTGTGCCAGGACAATCCTTGAGCACCTTGACTATCAGGGTGTATGCGGTTTCGATTTCCGTGCTGACACTTCCGGTAACGTCCGGCTCCTTGAATGCAACCCGCGCTTCACCGGAGGCGTGGCAGCACAGGCTGCAGCCGGATTCGACATTCCTTGGACGCTCTACAGGATGCTGCAAGCGGATACACCAAAGCCTGTCATATCTGGAGAAAACTAACTAATTCTCTTTCATCTCTTGTTTCAGCAACTCATAAATATATGAAGGACTCTGTATGTATAAGTCTCCATCAATATCCTGAAGTTGCTGATAGATTTTTGAATTGTAAATCACTTTTAGTGCATCTGTCAAGTCAATAGCAGAATCAACAACAAGAAACTCAGTCAATTTGTCCACAATTCTGTTAATGAGGAATTCTTTCTGATTCTGCTCTATCATAAACGTTTGAGATATTGAAGTGATTTTTGTGTGCCGAAAAAGAATTGACTGTTCAAATCCTTGTATGTCAGTTCACGACTTAGGTCATCAATAGTCAGAGTGCCTTCTTCATAACGACCAAGGAGATACGCAACACCGTCATTGGCAATTGGCCCTATGACTACATCGTATTCGTGGGTAAAGTTCAGATCACGATTACGATTCTTTAATATGAACTCAGCCCACTCTCTGCATGGCTTATCAAACTTAAGGACCTTGAGTTCGCCATTATTTAGAAGTTCTTCATTGAATTCGTATTCCTGAATAACTAGGATAACCACCGAATAGCTTCGCTTTCTTAGCTGCAAGCTGTTCAGCCTGTGAACAGATGTCAGTTAAGTAGAACCCTTGTCCGAAGTCTTTGTATCTGTTAGATTTCTCAAGATCGACAGCCTCGAAATCTACATTCGTTCCGTGGTATAGTATCATCGCAGAGTTCCTCCATTATTAAGGCAACATACGATAAGATCATCTACAGCATCATCAAGTGACTGGAGGTGCTCAATTTCATAGAATTCAACAAGGAAGTGTATGCCTTTGAAGTTATACAAGTATTCAAAAGCAGCTTGTACCGAGATACAGAACCGCTTCGCAAATGCTCTGATACAAGCATTTATATATGGAATTTGATACTTGTCACCCATCTGGATTAATATTAATTGTTCAATTTTACATTGCCACTTTCTACCGCCTCACCAATTGGAGCAAGTTCCATTGGATTCGGCTTAACTGAAAGGTTCGTATTTCATACGCCACTTTTCTCGCCTCGGCATAGTCAAACTTCGCTTCCCTCTGCACTCGGCTTATCGAAAAGGTTCGTATTACGGCAATCCATATACCATAACTCAACAAAGATATAATATTTCTATTAATACCACGATGAATATTGTACAATTATTTCAAACACCATATTGCCGAAAACCGATTATAACACACCCCATCTATGGTTTCCTGAAGCAAATCAAGGAACCGCGCGGCATGGGCACCGTCCATCTGGGTATGATGGAACTGGAACGACACGGTCAGGGCTGTCCTGAACAGCCGCCTGCGGTATCTGCCCCATATCATAAACGGATTGTTGAACACACCGCTGTACATCCCGACAGCTCCGTCAATGTCAAATCCGGCAAGCGCGGATGTCCCTATGACCATATACCCATCCAGGTCATGATTCCTGCATGTTTCTGCAACCTGACGGGTAAGCCGCAGATAATCCGCATTGAACTTCTGCAGGTCCTCAGAAAAAGGAATGTCGCATGAACTGACCCCTCCCCTGCTGTCCGCAACTATGGTATTGACTGCAATACGGTCATACCGGACCAGCCTGCCGCCCACTGGAAGCATATAGAACTCCCTGATACGGCTCGCTGCATGTCCTATACACCATAGCATCAGCATATTGAACTTCAATTGCCCCTTGTCCCTCCCGGCATTGCCCCATAATGTTCTTGCCGAAGACCTGCGTGCAATCCTCACAAGTCGAGAGACGGCAAATTTACCGCAAGGAATCCGCACCGGATAGAATAAAAGGGACATTCAGCAAAGACACAAAAGTCATCAGAAAGGATTGGCATACAGGTCGGAATAGGGACTGCACCCGGCAGCCAGTTCCTTGGGAGTAAGCCCGCTGAACACCCTCTCAAACTGTTTCCTTCCGAGACAGGCAATGGATGCAAGTTCAGAAACCCTCACCGAAGGCTCCTCAAGCAGTCTCCGGACAGCAGCACCGACACGCGCAAATCCAGAAAGTCTGTCCGCACCGGAACATTGTTCCAGCCTTGCAAGCAGCTAGCGTTCAATCATATTGATACACTGCACATTGTCATCGCAGTCGAATACCCTTGAAGCCAATTCGTCCAGCCTCCTGCTACCGAGATCATACCCTGAAATCTCCAGATTGTAGAACGAAGACGGAGAAGCATCTATGAACGGCCCGACAGTATGAGGATTATTGGAAATGCAATTGACATTAAATTCAGTCTGGACCTGAGCGGATTGTAGGGACGGAATCATGTCAGATAGGGGGAAGCCGTTTTTCCGAGAAAACCGGATTTTTATTCCGTCTTGGCCACGTTTGACACCCATTTTGTGGATGACTGCCGGAGATTTTCTTCTTCGTCCACATTTTCTGCCGTTTTCGTGGACAAACGCAGTTAAATCACATCGTCCTGACTTGAGCCAGCCACTGGATCAGTGTCACTTGCCCGGCCATAGGCTTTCCGCAGACACATCACTTGAAACAGTATTCGAGACTTGGAATTTCATGATATTTTTTTGAAAAATGCAGAAAACAAGACATATTTGTTTCAGAAAATTTGA
The DNA here is from genome assembly GCA_947177525.1 of uncultured Bacteroidales bacterium. Taxonomy (GTDB): domain Bacteria; phylum Bacteroidota; class Bacteroidia; order Bacteroidales; family UBA932; genus Cryptobacteroides. Next base: position 7,010 of record CAMWUW010000019.1, read on the forward strand.
CAGGAAAATTATACACCGAATATAGAAGAATACAATGAAGCGCAGACAGTCGCCACAGAAATGTCAGATGCTTCGGAAAACAATAAAAACAATGAATGAAAAGACGTACAGTACAGCATCCGGGACAATACATTACTGGACCAATGGGACAAACGGAGGGAATGCCGTGACTTTGGTATTCCTGCCGGGTCTTACGGCTGACCACAGGCTATTTGACAGGCAGATTGAATATTTCAAGGACAAATTCAACGTATTTGTCTGGGATGCTCCGGGACATGGCGCCTCGTACCCTTTTGAACTTGATTTCAACCTATCCGACAAAGCGAAGTGGCTGAATGGAATCCTTTCTTCCGAGGGTGTCCGGAATCCTGTCATAATAGGTCAGTCGATGGGAGGATATGTGGGACAGGCATATTCACAGCTGTTTCCGGGACAGCTCAAAGGATTCATATCAATAGACTCCGCTCCCTTACCGAAAAGATATACCACGTCCTTGGAAAGATGGCTGCTGAAAAGAATGGAGCCTATATACCGTCATTATCCATGGAAATGGCTGCTGAAGCAAGGTCCTTCAGGGACAGCAGCATCACCTTACGGCAGAAAACTGATGTATGAAATGATGATGGAATACAACGGCGACCAGGACAGATATGCCAGACTAACAGGCCATGGCTACCGGATGCTGGCGGAAGCAATGGAGACTGACCTGCCATACGGAATCCAGTGCCCGGCACTGCTGATTTGCGGAGAAAAGGACCATGCAGGCTCCTGTATAAGATACAACAAGGCCTGGCACAGGACCACAGGCATCAGACTGGAATGGATAAAGGGCGCAGGACACAACTCAAACACTGACCAGCCCGAAATTGTCAACGGGCTTATCGAAAGCTTTATCCACGATTTGCCTTTGGCATAAACCGTTAACAACTGACATTGCCCACACGATTATGAAGGAACCCATGCCCTCCCTGCCGCTTTTCCAAGGCAAAAGTATACCATTTTTGCCATTTTTGGACAGCAACACACGCATTTTGATTATTAGGAACATTTAGATACTTTTGCTGACAAAATACACTTCGTACTTCTCAAGGCAGATTATAAAACGTGACCAACATGACAGCAAAAAGATCAGAAGGTTCTCCGATTGCATATTTCATCAATGACGGCGGACATTCGGAATGGGTACTTTTCCTCCACGCCGCATTCGTCACCCATGGCATGTTCAGGACACAGTTCGGATATTTCCGGGACAGATATAACATCCTTGCAGTCGACATCATAGGGCATGGACTTTCATCTGAAACAAGGAAAGGAGACAGCATCCTCAAAATGTCGAAATGGATATATGACATCATGCAGGCAGAAGGAATAGGCAAGCTGCATATTATCGAGCAGTACTGGCACAGGATAACTTCTATGAAATGAACATACGTTTTCCGAAGAAATCATTCATGTACCTCGCCGGTCTCAACAAAATGATAAACAAACACAAGAGCGGAAAAAGGAATTATCCTCTTATGATCGGTTGCGGAAGATTCGACATTCCTATGGAACTGGAGATGACAAAGGCCTGGAAAGCAGATGAACCGGACTGTCAAATGGTTGTTTTTGAAAATGCCGGGCACTGCGTAAACATGGATGTACCCACAGAATTCAACAGGACTCTCGAATCATTCTGGAAAAGAGCATAAAACTGCAGGAAACATTTGACAACCTGTATGATTACTGCAGTCCCGACAAATCCACTTTATAAAAGTCCGGGGCGGTGTTGTTCTTCTCAAGAAACATCACCATGTAGACAGGAGCGTAGATTATCCTGCCGTCAACCTTAAGATTATCATTATTAAACACTACTGCTTCAGGCAAATCGTATTCATCGCAATCCATAATATTTGACAAGGCACGGTGCATCTCATAATCCTTGCCGGACTTGACCTCTATAGGCAGAACTTTACCGTCAAGTTCAATGACAAAATCCAGTTCGCCGCGTTTCTTGCTATTGTAATAATAAGGAGCAATGCCATGAGCCGCAAGTTCCTGAGCTACCGCATTTTCATAAACTGAGCCAAAATTAATGTCCTTGTCCCCTTTGATAATCCTCATCTGTATACCTTCAGCATATTGGCTTGCCAGCAGTCCGACATCATTCTGAAACAGCTTGAACAAATTACGCGAACGCGCAAGCAACAACGGCATTTTAGGTTCCTCTACATTGTAGACAGGCAAAGCCACACCGGCATTTGTCAACCACAGAAAACTGTTCTCCACACGTTCCAACTTGGCATGTTCATTCAGCCTTTTAAGTATGAACCGCTTGTTCTTTGCATTCAGTTCCGGAGGGATAAGATCAAATATTTCCTTGATATAAAGATTATTATCCGGATCATATTTGGAAATATCCCGTTTATAGAGACGTATAATATCCTGTTGGACTGCCATCACTCTCTGGAGATTGTTTGTCTCGGCATAGATGTTCACAGCATCCGGCATGCCGCCGACAATCAGGTACAGTCTGAACAATTCCATAATCTTTCCGTGTATGAATTCATCTACAGATGTATGGTTCTGCCAGGCATCACGCAAAGAAGCGATTACGGCATCACTTATGCCAAGGCATGAAATAAACTCTTCGAAATCAAGTGGATACATTTCCTTGACTCCCATATACCCAACCGGTTCCGAGCGCAGGTCCTTAAGTTCGACCCCAAGCAGAGATCCACTAAGGATGTAACGATAGGAACCGTCTTCCACAAGAAATTTGATTGCAGAGACTATGTCAGGACATTGCTGCACCTCATCAAAAAAGATAAGCGTTTCACCTTTAATGAGTGGCACAGAAGTAATTGTCGAAAGACGGAGCAGAATATCATCGCTGTTTTTCGCGCTCTTGAACAAATCTACAGCTTCGGGGAATTCAATGAAATTGATTTCAATAAAACTCTTGAATGTCTTGCCGAACTCACGGATTGAATAGGTTTTACCAATTTGTCGTGCACCTGTGACAAGCAACGCATTACGGGTAGTCCCGTAATAATGTCTTATATAATTATCAATTTTTCTTTTCAGCATATATCACAATTTTTATTTCGCTTGTTCACAATAACTTACACCCAAAATAACTTAAGCAAAAACAACGCCATGCCGCTTTTCCAAGACATTTAAGCCAGTTTCTGCCGTTTTTCCAAGGCAAAAATAGGCGATTTTGCCGTTTTTCCAAAACTTTCCATCAGTTTTTGCACCAGCTTAGAAAAGTAGATTCCATTTAAGGAGCATAAACCTGTATCTACGCTTAAAGTATGAGGGTGAGCAAAAATTCAGAATAACCCTCCGGGAATTGAATATTCGGGAATGAAGTCTTGGTTGACCTCACCGAAAAACAAACAAAAAGGGCTTGACTAATACTTTTTAGTCAGCCCCCCTGTCACTTGACCGCAACCATATTGAGTATTGACTTCTCCGCCGCCTTGCGGACAGGTTCGTCAATGCAGACTTCCGGAGCCTCATCCCTCAGGCAGCGGTATATGTTTTCGAGAGTCACCATCTTCATATAACGGCACTCATTGCATCCGGTAGCCGCACCAATGGTCGGGGCAGGAATAAATGTCTTCTCCGGATAGCGTTTCTGCATCTCCACCAGGATGCCGGACTCCGTCACCACAATAAACTCGTCCGCCTCAGACTTGCCGCAATACTCCAGGATGCCTGCCGTTGAACCGACATAGTCAGCAATCCCAATAAGCGGAGCCTTGCACTCAGGGTGCACGACAATCTTTGCAGCAGGATGCTGTGCCTTCAGCTCAAGGATCTTCTCCAAGGAAAACTCCTCATGAACGGTGCAGGCACCATCCCAGACAACCATATTGTCGCGCCCCGTAAGTTTCTGGATATAGGAACCGAGATTACGGTCCGGAGCGAAGATTATAGGCTGTTCACGCGGAATGCTTTCCACCACCTTCACGGCATTGGTCGAAGTACAGCAGATATCCGTCAAAGCCTTCACCCCGGCGGAAGTGTTTACATACGAAACCACCATATAACCGGGATATGCTGCCTTGAATTTAGCAAAGTCCCCGGCATCGCACGACTCAGCAAGCGAACATCCTGCCTCAGGCACCGGGACAAGCACCTTCTTGCCAGGCGAGAGCACCTTTGCAGTCTCTGCCATAAAATACACTCCCGCGAATAGTATTATAGGAGCATCTATATCACGGGCCTTGATTGACAGGGCCAGAGAATCGCCCAGGAAGTCAGCCACCTCCTGCACCTCCTTTGTCGTGTAGTAATGCGCGAGGATGACAGCACCCTTTTCCCGTTTGAGTTGCTCTATACGCTCCTTAAGTTCCATGTCAGTCATATTGTTACCCTACCTGGACATTCATACTGATATCCATAGCCTTGACGGTATGGGTCAGGGCTCCTACGCTGATGTAGTCAACACCTGTGGCAGCCACCTCCTTCAGGCGCGCAATGTTCATATTGCCGGATGCCTCTGTCTTGATGCCCTTGCCTGACGCCTTGATAATGCCGACCGCTTCAGCCATAGTCTTATTGTCCATATTGTCGAGCATGATGATATCCGCACCGGCTTCGACAGCCTGATGCACCTCATCAAGATTCGTTGTCTCGACCTCAATCCTGATGCCCTCGGCAATATGCGCACGCACTTGCTCAACAGCCTTGGCAATACCGCCTGCCATCTTGATATGGTTATCCTTGATCATAGCCATATCATACAGTCCCATACGGTGATTCGTTCCGCCGCCGTGCTTTACAGCCATCTTGTCCAGCACGCGAAGCCCCGGTGCAGTCTTGCGGGTATCAAGAAGTTCGGTATGCGTTCCCTCCAGTTCCCTGACATATTTCGCAGTCTCTGTAGCGATACCGCTCATACGCTGGAAAATGTTAAGCGACAGACGTTCGCCACGGAGAAGAGTAGGATATGAAGCCTCTATCCTGAGTATGACATCTCCCTTCCTGACAGCATCTCCATCCTTGAAGTAAGGCGTAAAGACCACATTATCCTGAAAACGGTCATAGACCATCTTTACAATATCCAATCCTGAGATGACACCGTCCTGTTTTGCTGTCATCGTAGCGACTCCGTTCATGGAAGCCGGAATGATAGATTCGGTCGTAATATCCCCTGTATTGATATCCTCCTCAATACCGAGGTCCAGTAGTTTGTTTATAAGGTTTTCGTACTGCATATATGATTAAAAATTAAAATCCGAAATAGTTCTTGTTTACCGGTGCTGTGGTAATCTCCTCGCCATAGCGCTGCACCGAATGGAGGGTAAATGCCTCGTCAGCACAAGGATAATCCTCACGGTAATGGCCGCCGCGGCTCTCTTTACGCAACAGGGCCGGAGACATTATAAGACGTGCTACACTCAGCAGACGGCGTGAGGCCTCGATATAATATTCCCGTTTTCCCTTGTCACAGGACTCCGCCTCCTCCCGGTCAACGGTGCATTCCAGCCCGGCAATCAGTTCCAGGCCCTCACGGAGCCCATCTTCACTACGGACAATGCCAGCATGCGAGTTCATGATTTCAGCTACCTGAGCTTTAATGTCAGAATATAGCTGTGCATTATTTTCGTCGCGGATAAATTGTCTGTCAAAAACAGGGAAAGAGCTGACAGCCCCCTCCTTGACACTGTCTTCAATCGCCCGGTTCGCAAACACCAGACACTCTATCAGAGAATTGGAGGCCAATCTGTTCGCCCCCATAATTCCTGTCGCGGCAACCTCTCCGCACACATACAGACGCCTGATGTCAGTACGGCCGTTATGGTTTGACAGCACACCGCCGACAGAATAGTGTGTGGCAGGTGCTACCGGAATCTCCTGAGTCAGATCATAGCCGGCCTCCTTGCATTTGGAATAAATAAACGGAAAGCGCTTGAGAATCACATTGCTGTCCAGATGTTTCAATGAAAGGATAACATACGGCCTGCCGTCCTTCTTCATCTGCTTGTATATGGAACGGGCTACAATGTCCCGCGGCGCAAGTTCAGCCAGTTCATGAATCGGCACCATAAATCTCCTGCCGTCCTTGTCAAGCAGATGTGCCCCCTCTCCACGTACAGCCTCACTTATGAGAAATGCCCGGGAAGAGTCCTTGAGGTACAGTCCTGAAGGGTGGAACTGGATGAATTCCATGTCCAGGATGCGGCAGCCGGCCCTGTAGGCAATTGCCAGGCCGTCACCGATTGTCGTAAGGGGATTTGTCGTCCTTGAATAGATTGCCGAAGTTCCGCCTGAGGTAAGGAATACATGGTCAGCATAGAGAAGGACTTCACTGCCGCCATCCTCAGACTGCAGCTCAGGATTTTCACTCCAGCAGCGCACTCCATAACATACGCCGTCCTCAACAAGCAGGTCAAGGAGCAGAGTGCTCTCAAAAATCCTGATGTTATCCTGCGCCTGTACTTTTGAAATGGCGAACTCAGTGATCCATCTTCCGGTGGAGTCACCTCCTGCATGCAGGATACGCCGTTTGTGATGCCCGCCTTCGAGTCCCAAAGCCAATGAACCATTCTCCGTATCGAATTTCATATCATCAGCGATTATCTCCTGTATCCTGTCAGGCCCTTCATTTACAAGGATATCCACAGAATCATCCTCACATAGTCCCCTACCAGCTATAAGCGTGTCCGACTTATGGATTTCCGGACTATCATCCTCAGATGTCACGGCAGCTATGCCTCCTTGCGCATTGAATGAATTGCTCTCACGCAGAAAGGATTTGGTGACAACGGCCACATTCCCTTTCATTGACGCCTTATAGGCTGCATACAGTCCAGCAAGGCCACTACCGACGACTATATAATCAAATTTAAGCATCTTCTGAATTTTCCAGCAAAGTTATACGAAAATCCCCAAAAATATTCCCTTGTCCCGCAAAAAGTGAGCAATCAGCTTGTTTCAGAGGAGGCGGTACAGTCCGGTTTTCTTTAAGTATTTCGGACATTTTGTTGCGGCATCAGGAAGAATATCGTACAATCATATTCAACAATAGCGTATCTTTGTCCCTTGAAAGATTTATACGATATGAAGGTAAAAATACAGACTACACTCGGCGACATCATCGTGCGCCTGTACGATGAGACTCCCCTGCACCGCGACAATTTTGCGAAACTCGTAAAAGAAGGGTTCTACGACGGCACGCTTTTCCACCGTGTCATAAGGGATTTCATGATACAGGGCGGCGACCCTGAATCAAAGGGAGCACCGGCAGGGAAACAGCTCGGCACCGGAGGCCCAGGCTACACAATTGAAGCAGAAATAAAAGAAGGCATCTTCCACAGGCGCGGAGCATTGGCAGCCGCACGTCAGGGTGATGAGATAAACCCTGAACGCAGAAGCAGCGGTTCACAATTCTATATCGTCTGGGGCCAGGTCTACAAAGAGGGCCAGATGAGGCAGCTCGCAAAGCAGATGGAAATGCAGCAGATGCAGGACACATTCAACAAACTGGCGTCACAGCACCGCGACGAGATAATGAGGATGCGCCGTGAACGCGACCGTGCCGGTCTCCAGGAGCTGCAGGACCACCTCGCCGCAGAAGCGGAAGCATTGGTAAAGACCCAGGGCTCAGGACTGACCGACAAGCAAAAGGAGATATACACGACAATCGGCGGCACACCTCATCTCGACGGCCAGTACACAGTCTTCGGCGAAGTCGAATCCGGCCTTGACATAGTGGACATGATCCAGCAGACGGCAACCTCACGCGGCGACCGTCCTGTCGACGACATCGAGATGGTCATGAAGATTGTGGAGGAATAGGCATTGAGCCGAGAGGATTGTCCTGGCACCCGCATCCAATCTTCATGTCCTACCATACATGCGATATTCAGCTTTTGGAATATTATGATTCAAAGTCCTCCCCCCAATGCAGCAATGGTCTCTGATTTGCTATATGGGGCCGGCAGTAATAATACGGGCAGCCGGCAGATGCCGGACAGGCCCCAGAAAAAGGACATTTGGTTATGGAAAGGACATTTGAAGAAGCATTGGAAAACCGCAGGAGCTATTACAGGCTCACGGATAAGTCACCGGTGAGTGACGAGGTCATAAAAGATGTAATCAGAAAGGCAATCTTACATGTGCCTTCTGCATTCAATTCACGTTCGACGAGGATTGTACTGCTGCTCGGGGAGCATCACAGGAAATTATGGGAGCTTACGCTCGGCCAGCTGAGGAAGGTCACTCCTGCCGAATTTTTCCCGAGAACGGAGAAAAAGGTCGCGACGAGCTTTGCCTCGGCTTACGGCACAGTGCTTTTCTTTGAGGACATGGAGGTTGTGGAAAAGATGCAGAATGATTTCCCGACTTATGCGGCAGCTTTCCCCTCATACTCCGACCAGACTTCGGCAATGCACCAGATAGCAATCTGGACAAGGCTTGAAGACCTTGGATTCGGGGCATCTCTCCAGCATTACAACCCGCTGATTGACAAGGATGTCGCCGAAACATGGGATCTAAGCCCGAAATGGCGCCTTGTGTCGCAGATTCCGTTCGGGATTCCCGAGGATGTGCCCGGCACAAAAGAGACCGGCCCTACGGAAAACCGTTTCCTGGTGTTTGAATAAAATTGCACCATTATTGGCAAAACGCTTGCCGCACTTATGCCGGACGTTATATAGTGACAAAAAGGTGCCGTGTCGATTGACTTGGCACCTTTCCGCATGTATACGTAAGCCACTTGTGCTCTCATAAACTGAGGTAAATCATTCTTTTCGGTGGTCTTTCCAAGAAGATGCCGGCACATTGCCCCCATTGATGCACTTGTTGCAGTGGGCAAATATCTCCCGGGATGTCCAGGCCGTATGGGCATGGCGCAATAACAGGAAGTTCCTGCAGGATGAGAGAATTTGCACCCTTTATTTCTGACTTTATGCCGGAGGAATGATGCTTTCGATTCTTATCTTGAACGCCCCTGCTGGTGCACTGACCTCAACAACTTCTCCGGTTTTTCTGCCCATAAGTGCAGCTCCTAAAGGTGAATTGCATGATATTTTTCCCTCTTCGAGATTCATTTCATGATGACTTACAACGGTATATTTCATCCGGCTGCCGTTCCCTAAATGTGTAAACTCCACGGTAGTCAGAAGAGAGACACAATCTTTCGGCAAGGCAGCAGTGTCGATGACTCTCGAATAGTGCAAGACTTTCTGCAGGAATCTGATTCTGCTGATGGCTCTGGCCTGAGCCCCTCTCGCCGCTTTGTATTCAGCATTCTCGCTCAAGTCACCCTGTGCACGGGCTTCAGAGAGTTCATCACGGATCCGTGGGTATTCCACATCGGTCATATAGTTGAGCTCCGCAACAATCTCATCATAACGCTCTTTTGAAAGATATTCCATCAGCTGACAGTTTTCATATAAAGTTAGCACTATTTTTCACTTGCAGAACATTAATTTCTCCTCATCCGTTCCGAATCACATCATATATAGAGCCGTTTTCAGGCAGCCCAAATATACCAAGCCACAGGTCACATACACATGGCGGTTTCCACCTTTAATGATACCTAAAATGTTCTTTTCGCTCCTGTTATACGTACGGGCTTTCAAATAATCCGGTTACCATGTATAAGTAATCGGGACAGTGATGATGTCTTCACCGGCCGGAAGCGAAAACTTTGACGAGGCACCCTTTACCAGCTCATTCAATTCCTCTTTAGTCATCAGCGACGTGTCGTTGTTCCATATGACATTATAGACGAGGTTACCGACCGCATATTCTTCGCCTTTATATTTGACAGTATCGTTTGTGAGCATATATATGTCACATTCCCCTTCTCCTGACAGTCGCCTGAATGTTACATATCTGGTCTTACCAGTTATTTTGTCTTTCCCGACGGAAGACGGCAAGAAAAAGCCAATATAGCAGCATAAAACCGTATCACGCGTTATAACAATTGGCTTCCCCTGCTCTTCCCCCCATTTATATCGCGAAGATATTGTGGCATCGTAGACACATTCACAGGAGCTGTCTCCAGGAGATATCTGCATATAGAACCTTCTTCCATCAGCGCAGGTCATTCCGCATGAAACGAATACAAAAGACGCAAATAACGATACGATGATAATATTTCTCATAATATATTTATTTTCTTGTCACTTTATACCTAAGTCCGTAATTTGATGTTTCCTTATGCCAATAGGCATTATACGGATTTACTGTATTATGTCCAGTCAAAACCCCATTGTCTGCAATCAAATATACAATGTCACTCCAGCAGGCTCTGGGGAACCGGAGGCATGGCGCCGTCGCAGGAGCATACGAATGCGGAAATCATTACGGCTTTCCTATGGGCGTCCTTGACACCGGAGCCTTTCAGGAGGCTTGCCACGAAGGAGCCTGTGAATGAGTCCCCGGCCCCTACGGTGTCTGCCACTGTAACTTTAGGAGTCGGCTGGAAAGAAGTGCTTCCGTCCCGGCAGAACACATACGAGCCGTTCACACCGCATGTGAGGATAATCATCTGCAGGTCATACATTTCAATGATTCTGCGGCACTGTACTTCGAAGTCTGCGGGCTGGAGAGGAGTTCCGTCCGGGTTTGCCTGTATATGGCCCAGTTCCAGCATGCCGGCAAGCGTGCATATTTCTTCGTCATTCAGTTTCAGGATATTGCATCGCCTCAGCGATTCCTCGATGACTTCCTTAGAGTACCAGTTCTGGCGCAGATTGATGTCAAACACCTTCAGTATCCCATCCTGCGACATTGTATCCAGGAACCTGTATATGGTGTTCCGGCTGACCTCGCTGCGCTGTGCAAGCGAGCCGAAGCATACGCCCTTGGCATTCTTCGCAATCTCCTCTATCTCCGGAGTCCACGGAATATTGTCGTATGCGACTCCAGGGCATATGTCATACTGAGGTATTCCGTTGCCGGAAAGTGACACCTGGACTGTCCCTGTAGGGTAATCCACCTCCTCCAGATGGAATTTCAGCCCTCTCGCTTCAAGCTCTTCCCTGATGAGCCGTCCGTCCGCATCCCTTCCGACAGCTGATACTGCCATTCCTTCAAGCCCGAAGTTGCTCATATAATATGCGAAGTTTGCAGGCGCACCTCCCAGTTTATTTCCGTCCGGAAGACAATCGAAAAGTATTTCTCCCAATCCTACGATATAGTTTGCCATAATTCTTTTGTTGTTAATTCAGTTCCATTTTGCCCAAAGTCGGCCTAAACGTAAATCTGCCACACAAAATTCGGCTAATTTTCTTTAATTCCTATGGATTCCGCCAAAATTTCTTCAGCCCCCCAAAAAAAAGAAGCACCTTTTTAAGAACGGCTATTTCCGGATGTGAAGCTATAGACTTAATTAAAGCTTGGAGGGTGACTTTTGCCTATAGCAGGAGATTATTGAGAAAATATGCTATTTTTGCATCCGGCATAAATCAGAAACGCCTATGGACAAAGCTACAGTCAGCGACTACAACACGCATTGGGGAATTGCAGACAGCCATCCTTTAGTCGATGTACCCGAAGGTTCACAGGTGGCAGGACACGATAAACACAGCGGTTTCCCTGCCAGCAAAATACATATAACAGCAGAATGTCCCATATTCAGACAGGCAGTGCCGGAAGACATCCATATAATCTCAGGAATATTGAGAGCTGCGGCCGAAAGGATGATGGCACAGGGAAAGAAGCAATGGGACGAAAAATACCCGACAGAAACACACGTGGCATCTGACATAAAACGCGGAGAGGGGCACGTCCTGACATCGGAAGGAAAGATCATAGCATACGGCGCCGTAGTCACTGACGGTGAGCCGGCGTACGAAAACATATCCGGCAAATGGCTTTCCGACAGACAGTATGTAGTGGTGCACCGCATGGCTGTCTCAATGGAGCATGAGTGCAAGGGAGTGGGCCGGACGTTTCTGGAACATGTTGAACAATATGCACGTTCACGCGGCACATACAGTTTCAGAGTTGACACGAACTTTGACAATTTCGCCATGCTCAGACTGTTGGAAAAGTCAGGATTCACATATTGCGGTGAAATCAGCTACAACGGCAGCCCGCGCAAAGCTTTCGAGAAGCTATTATGAGGCACCATAGCATCTGATTCTTTTGCAGCTTGTCACAGATTTTTAAGGTTGAGGATTAGAATGCGACTTGCCTTCGAAGATGACGGAGGGAAAACACCGGCTCTTGAAATCGTGGTGGATATACCGTATCAGCAGGACAAATACTGGGTTATCGTTGAAGATTACAAAATATTCAGACGCACTCTGTACAATGTGGAAATGTTCCGGATTCCGGAAGCAGCATACGAATACCTCAACCCGCGTATGAACGAGTCGCTGCTCGCGGCCGGACTCATCCCCCCCTTCATCAGCAACGGAAACGTATCTGGCGGTTACGGAATGGCCGCGTGTCTGGGATTCACCTCTTCAGGATGGATCGGCAGTCCTACACAATGAAGATGGGGATGCAGGAAATGCATTAGGCTAAAGCAGTCCAAGAATGTCATCATACACATCCTCCAGCCTTTTGCGGAGATGCCTGACGGCATAATGCTTCCTTGACAGGAGGGTATTGACCGGAACTCCGGTCTGCTGAGAGAGTTCTTTGAACGGGATTCCTTCAAGTTCTGTCTTCTCAAAAACAAGCCTCTGTTCCTCAGGGAGTTCGTTCAATGCAGCAGAAAGTTCCCTCCAAACGAGAGAGCGTATCAGTTCCGTTTCTGCAGAAGCGTCTTCGTCCACAAGGAGACACGACATTTCCTCCAGAAACTCATCATCCTCAGCCTGAAACCATGCCATCGGCATACGCTCCTCATGCCTCTTGCGACTTACGTCCGTTATGCGGTTGCCCGCCGTCCTGAACAGCCATGAGCCGACATTTTCAATCAGAGAAATGTCATCCTGCATAAACAGCCGCATGAAGACGTCCTGCATGATATCTGCCGCATCAGCCTCACTGCCTACCCTCTTGCGGATAAAGGCGATCAGACGCGTCCGGTTTTCTGCAAAGATCTCCGAAAAGCTTTTCATTGCTCATATCCCATTTCACCATATCCGTATCTGCACTTCCCTGGAACATCGTTTCCGTCTGTGTCTCCTTTGGCTCCGTCATCTCCTGAAGACATATTTCCATCCGGACCATTCTTGAATCCGTTCTCCCCTGCCGCATTCCAAAACTTCCGCATGAATTCACGTTTCATTTCAGGCGACATCTCATGCCAGTGCTTCCCTCCGCGATGTCCGCCACGGTGCCCAGGCCTTCCATGATGCGGGAACAGCCTTCCTGTCAGCAGACGACAAAGCACAAGCATGCCGGCAGCCTTCCAGAAATCAATCTCAGCAAACCCGGCCACATCAGGCATCAGCCAATTCCATATCACCATCACAAGCGCCACAGCCGCAGCAAACATGGCTATTCCGCCTGCAATGCCCGCAAGCATCTTCCACAATGTACAGTTCTTTTTCTTACACATCTTTTTCATGATATAAATATTTGAAAATAATTTATTTTCCGCCCTGAGCCTAATCACTCCCCACATATAAAGACGAATACAAACGGAAAATATTTTACGCGAAGACACAAATTCACTGACCGGTTAAGCAAAATTTGCCGAACCAGGGAGCAAATTCCGTCCAGAAAAGATGGACTGTTTTCCGTCAGTAATCCAGAAGCCTGCCGTAGTCATGCCACTCGCCTATCATCTCACCTTTTTCACTGGCCTTTATCAATTTGAGCAGCCTGCTTCTGAAAAGTTCGGGACAAGCCCTGACTCTTTGGATATTGTCAATCCTTACTCTCTGATACAAAGGATGGAATGAGATGAAATTCGACCATGCTGCCTTATTGGCCTTAAGTTCGCAAAGGATATCAGGATGGATTTCAAAGTCTGTGGAAAGATCCGGACATGCAGCTCTGCCCTTTTCTGTCATCAGCCCAAGTGCCTCGAGCCTGCGGCATCTCTCTTTGTTCAGTTCAGTCCAACTGCTACGTGGAGCACGCGGACTGAAACGTTGCACAACCACGCCGTCCACTTTCTTGACTGTTGAATCAATCCAGCCGAAGCACAGGGCCTCCTCCACAGCATCAAGATACCATAATGCATCGTCAGGCGGGGTCTTTCCACGCTTCACGGCTATCCAGCATTCCTTTTTCGAGGCATGGTTGACAATCAGCCATCGACGGAAGTCGGCACGGTCTGTAAAGCACAATAAATCACTATCCTTCAACACTTTCATACACCTATATCTCAAAATCACATGCAACCCTGGACTCCCTCACCTTTTTGCTGTATGCAGAAATTTCCTTATGGGCAGGATGCACCTTATATGCGGCCAGGTCCTCCGAATGCTCCTTCATCCATTCCGCATTCTCAGCAGCCGTCCTTCCTTCTGCCTCAGGCTTCAATTTCCACATTACAATATGTCTTATCATATTCAGATTATTTAAATTATGTAATTTACCACTGCTGCATTTCCCCTACGGTCTCCATCAGAGTAGTATGCAGCCTTCGGATTAACACCGGCAATCAGCACAAAAATAGCTATAAATACAAGATTGCCCAAACCTGCCGCATGATTCCACAGGCGGATCTCCAGACTTTCATCAACGTCACAGCCACAAGTGAAACAAATTTACTACTTTTGTTTTCTGTATCCAGGAACGGCTTACAGTCTTCCTGCCGGATATGCCGATAGACAGATGCCCATAAACTATAAACATCATGATTACATTCATTTCTTGTGCGAAGACGATGGCCATGGAAAGCCATGCGGGAGTGCCGTCTTTTGCAGAGCCGCAATATATCCGTCATGCAGAGAAAATCGCAGAGAAACTCGCGGCCATGTCTGCGGAAGACCTTATGGACACGCTTAAGGTAAGCCCCAGGATTGCCGAGGAAAACAGGGCAAGATATACCGGCATTGTACATGGGGAGGCAGAGCTGATGCCTGCCCTTTCCGCATATACAGGAATAGTGTTCAAGCATATACATCCAGAGGACTTTTCAACGGAAGACTGGGAATATGCAAACAGGCATCTGCGCATAACATCCTTCCTGTACGGGCTTGTAAAGCCCCTGGACATGATAAGTCCGTACCGCCTTGAAGGCAATGTGACACTCTGGAACGGGGCCTCAGGCTCGGTTTTCAGATATTGGCAGCCGGTCCTCACAGATAATTTCATCCGTGAAATCAAGGCAGATGGCGGCATTCTTATGAATCTTGCCAGCGGAGAGATGAAAAAGCTCTTCAACTGGAAAAAAGTAGAATCCGAAGTGAAAGTCATACAGCCGGAGTTTCTGATGCGCGGCAATGACGGCAAGGCCAAGACCGTGACAATATATGCCAAGATGTGCAGAGGAGAGATGACCCGCAAGATCATCCTCGACCGCATAGACAACCCCGAAGAACTGAAGGATTTCCGTCATGACGGCTTCACATTCTGCCCTGAGCTGAGTTCAGACACAAAATATGTCTTCATCAAGGAGATGTGACACCATTGGCATAATCCGCAATCCTTCGAAACCTGAACCCGCACAGCGTAAATTACTGATTATCAGGAAGCTGTTGATTCACAGCAGATTGCATACCACAAAAAGTTCTTATTGCAGTCCAAGCCGCCCCGTCTTTGTTCACGAATATGCATTTCCGCGAAAACACCCTTACAGATTTGTTATTTTATGATAACTTTGCAGAAAAGATAACTTTGCAGAAAAACCGAGCTTCTATGAAAAAAGCATGCATCCTTTTGAGTTTTGCCATTCTGATGATTCCGTCCGGACTTGCGGCAAAGGCGGTCGACAGTCTTTATTTTGATGCCAGAGGTTCTTTTAACCAGGAAATCCTGAACGGGAAATATACTCCCCGGTTCATGGCTGACCACCTGAACTTCAATATCTACGGACATATCAGCGACAACATCACCTACCGTGTCAGGCAGCGGCTTCATGTCTGGGGCAATGCAGAGAACCCGTTCAAGGCCACGGACTGGCTGTGCGTCAACTGGCAGGCCACACCGAAACTTAAGCTGTATGCAGGAAAGACCGCCGCGCTCATCGGAGGATATGAATATGACTCCCCGGCCATAGATGTGTATTTCTACAGCCGCTTCTGCAGCGGACTTGACCAGAGCTATGTATTCGGCGTAAATATGGACTACCGTTTTCTGCCGGACCAGTCTGTCATAATCCAGATAGGCAACTCTCCCCTATCCAACGGATTCAAAAAAGAACTCGCCTACAACCTCGCCTGGGGCGGACAGTTCGCAAAATGGTGGAAGACTATCTGGAGCGTGAATTTCATAGAGGACAGATATGGCGGAATGATCAACTACCTTGCCCTGGGCAACCATTTCAAATTCGGTAATGTCGCCGTGGACATAGATTTATTCAACCGCGCCGGCATTGGCCAGAACGATCCGTTTTTCACAGACTACAGCATAATAGGAAAAGTCATCTGGAGCATCCGTAACTGGAATTTATGTGCAAAATTCGGCTATGAGACCAACAAAGCGCACAATGTCAACTCATACGGGCAAGCATACGACAGAGTCATACTCCCAGGAACAGAGTCGGTATACGGAGGCTGCGGAGTCGAATTCTTCCCGTTGCACAATGACAGGCTCAGGCTGCATGCAATCTACTTCGCCGATACATTCAGCAATGTCCACAACATCCAGCTGGGAATGACATGGAGATTCCGGGTCATCAAAAATTGAACTCATGTATCGGCATGAACGATTACAGGATATGGAATCATGTCATGCAGCTGATCAGAAGGCACGATTGCATAAATCGCCTGACACCATAGCATCCCACAAAAAATCATAAGGCACACGTATAGGCACCACGATTATTCCGATTTAAAAATACCATTGCAAACATTTCCGTGCAATTCTCAATGATGCGAAATTTGCAGCATCAAAAACAGAATAGCATTATGGTAACGAATTGGTTATTGGCAATCCTGGACATTGCCCTTATAGTCGCATACGTGCGATTATTTTCAGATGCTCCCCATGAAGGGAAAGTAGACCATGAAACCGGAGTGAAAATACCCGGACTCAGACATGGAGAAGACTATTCCGATTCTGTGACAGGCGCAAAAGTCACAGCCTACTATGAAGACTGCGATGAAGAATGATGACGGGACAGCTTTGCACATTCCTGTGTGACTACGCCAGCGTAATGGTCGGTGCAGGAGCATCCGGACTCAGGATACAGAAGAACATAGAACGCATGGCACACCATTACGGATGCCGCCCGCTCATTGAACTCACCCCGTCAACAGTAAAGATACAGCTATCCACTGCAGACAATGCCCAAAGGGCCTTCAGAAGCGAGGTCGTGGTCCATTCCGGCATAAGTTTCTCTAAAATCAGGAAACTGAGTTCACTGAGCTGGGACATCGCGGACAATCTGACAGACGCACAAAGCGCGCTTCTTCGTTTTGGCCAGATATGCAGCGAAAAGCCTCTGGACGGAAGAATAGTACGCGCTCTTGCATCTTTCGCCAATGCTTCATTCTGCGAACTGTTCGGCGGGGACATCATATCCATGCTGCTCGTGTTTGCGGCAACATATATCGGATTCTTCGTGAAGCAGTCACTTATGCGCGGAAAAGTGAACGCCTACATGACCTTCCTGATTTCATCATTCACTGCCGCCATAATAGCTTCAGCAGCTTATGTGTTCTCCCTCGGAAACACCCCGGACGTGGCATTGGGCACAAGCGTACTGTTCCTTGTCCCTGGAGTCCCTTATCTTAATTCGGTATGTGACATGCTGACTGGGCATCATCAGCTCGGAATGGGAAGAATGGTTGAAGCGACGATGCTCACGGCCTGCCTGTCACTCGGTTTCTGCGGAGCAATAGTAATTATGAAAATCGCATGACCATGGATACATTGATGATGATACTCGAAGATGCACTGTTCGCCTCCATGGCCGGAATAGGATTCGGAAGCATAAGCAACCTGCCATACAGGGCTTTTCCATTCTGTGCCATGATAGCGGGCATCGGACATTCACTGAGATTTGTCCTCATCTCCGTTTTCGGGCTCCATATAATATGGGCAAGCCTCGCAGCGGGACTTGCAATCGGCCTGCTCTCGGTCATGGCCGGAGTGATGATAAAACAGCCGGTGGAATCTCTTTCATTCCCATCGCTGCTGCCGATGATTCCGGGAATGTATGCATACCGGACCTTCCAGAATATGCTCGGATGCGTATCTACGTCCTGCCGGGATGAATTCCTGGATTATTTCTACAGGATGTCAGACAATTTTCTGACAGGATGCCTCATCATAATCATGCTGGCGGTGGGAGCCGTAGTCCCGATGCTTGCTTTCAGCAGGGCAAGCTTCCAGGTGACAAGGCATATCATGCGGTACTGACACCTGAGTGGCAGGGAAACATTTAATGACATTTTGCCCCAATATGGTACTGTCCAAATTAAGGCATGTTTATAAGAATTAATATTCCATAACTAACACAAGGTTTCAATAAATTGCCTCGTACTGTCCGGCGATATGCTTCCATGTATAGCGACGTGAAGCAATCTCTTTCATTGCGCCTCCCGTTTTATCGTTTTGACAAAGCAAGGATACCAATGTTTCACAGTCTTTGAAATAGTAGGCTTTATTTTCGGTTGTTTCCCGATTATAGACCACGTCAAACGCTATTATCGGCTTGCCAAATGTCATAGCCTCAACGAGTGAAGGATTTGTTCCTCCGGCACTATGGCCATGAATGTAACATTCGCATTGATTGCGCAAGGCATACAGTTCGTCCAGATCATATACGGAATCCACCAGATGCATGTTATCATACGAACCATACTCACTTTTCAAATTACGGCCGTACTCACTGCGATTCCAGTTTCCGACAAAAACCAGGTTCTTTCCACTTTTGGCAAAAGCTTCACAAATTGCATGGCTGTTATTTTCCGGCTCAATACGACATACACTAATAGCATAATTTCCAGCTTCCACGCCATATTTCCTTAAAATTCCAGCCTGCTTTTCCTCTGTCATCGTCCTCTGCGTATGGTCGCCTCCATAAGCTATCAGTACCGACTTCTTGCCGTATGTTTCAGCAACATAGTCCTGAATACCCTTGTTGTCAGCAACAATCACATCTGCAAATCTCACTGCCATTGCTTCGCTGACACGCAGAAACCATTTGGAGAATTTCCCCCATTTGGCCCGTTTGTGTTCCAGCCCATCAATATTCACTATAAGCCTTTTCCGGTACAGAAGTCTGAAAACAGGCAGAAAAATACAGCCGGAAACCCCTAAAATGACAACAGCATCATAGCCCCGCAAACATTTCAACATAGACAATATGTCGTATGGAGTACTCTGCGCTCCATTCGCATGAAAAAATGGAATGTAATTCAATCGGACACCTTTATACGTATCCTGCCGTGTGGAATAATCCTTAGCACTGCAAAAAACAGTATAGCAGACTTCCGGAGAACAATTATCACCGATAATGTTTTCCACCAAAGTTTCGAAGCCGCCATATTTAGCCGGCACTCCTTGAATGCCGACAATAGCAACATGTTTCATAAATATTGTATTATTTGAGATTTGTTTTCAATAAACGCAGTACAATGACAAGAAGCCCCCTACTCATGGTTTCCAAAACCATAAGCCCGAATGTCTCGATTAATTTATGTTTGTAAGAAAGATTGAATACAAGAGATGCCTTATTGCAAAGAAAGACGACATCACCATGTATTGACAAGATTGTCACTTGTCCGCTTTATCCATTTCGGAAAGAATATATATTATTTTATCTAATGTATCCTCCGGATTATACCGTGCCGAATACAATATGGCATTGTCAGATAGTTTGGAATAAAGTTCCTCATCTTCAAATATCTGCCTGATTCTGCCTTCGATGGCATTCAGATTCTGTACATCAATTTTATACCCGTTCACATCATCTTCCACCATTTCTGCAATTCCGCCCACCGTCGGAACTATGACAGGAAGTCCGGCACTCATGGCTTCAAGAGGAGTCAGGCCGAAAGTCTCAATAAATTTATGTCTGTCGGAAAGATTGAGTACAAGAGATGCCGAATTATAAAAAGGAGCGACATTTTCCTGGCGGGACCAGATTGTCAGATGCCCCCCGACATTTGAAAAATCATTGTCTGCGAGCCACTTGTCAATATTCTCTTGCGTATCATTGATTACCAAAACAAATTTATATTCCGATAATCTTTGGGACAATTGTATAAACTCCCGTGTCCCCTTATAGTCTTTCAATGAAGATAACATCAAGACTGTCTTGCGTGCAAAGGCCGCATCCGGTGCATATATAAGTCTGTCAGTAAATTCTTTAGGCAAAGCATTGGGAACTACTGCAACTCCATGCGTACGTTTCAGGAATGATGCCTGATACCTGGAAACACAGATAATCTCGTGCGCCAGCTTTTGCATCATGACAGCCAAGATCTTATAAAAAGCCCCTTTGGCAAAAGCATTTTCATGATAGTGATATACAACACGTTTCCCAATTACCCGACCTGCCAATGCCGGACCTACAGGCAGCAAGGTATTGATATAGAACACCGTGTCTTTACAGAACAGCCAGCGGAAGGACAGGAAAAAAGTATAGAGCTGCACAAAGCTATAGCTCAGCATTGTAAGCATTGGATTATTTGAGAACTTATATGGATACGAATGCTTATGCAAATTTTCATAGTGCAGTATAATTATGGCATAATATCCATATTATAACTTTTCTCCCACTTCTTTAAATTTATCGACAAAAGCCACAATTTTTTGAAATACCGTCTGTTTCTTGCTTAGATACAATGGATTCAATGGACTCATTTTTGGTAAAATATTATTGAAGTCTGTTCCATTCTCACTTGCAAATCTGCGTTTTAAAGATAGTTCAATATAATATTTAGCTTCTTTTTCATTCAGATTTTCACTTGCTATCAAAGCAGAAGCCTCTTTTTTCAATTCTTCCTGTGCATATTCATAGAATGCTTTTATTATGTCTGCTCTATCAATAAATAAATCCAAGTTCGTTTGGTTAATAAAATCAACAATCATACTTTCCTTGGCCCTGTTGCCGACACTTGAACGAATAGTACGACGAATCTCATCTATCAATGAAGCTTTGTCCATCTTCTTAGCATTGTGTTCAAAAACCAGCTCAAGAATATAGTCAAGGTTAATCTCTTGCGATTTAAGGAGATCAATCTCGAATGTGACATCATCCCAGTCAATTCTCGATTTTTCCTGTTTCTTTCCTTCTCTTTCCCGTCTCAGCCAATCCCGGATATCGTTATAGGTTGATTTATAATCCTGGATTATTCTGTCCGACGGCATTTCAACTTTTTGCATTTGCGCAATATCGTCATCTGTGACAAAATGCTCCTCCTTGAATGTTTCTATTGCTTCCAGGTTATTAGTATCTACTTTCTGAAAATCTTTGAGTGTGGTATATTCATCATAATTTTGTAATATGTTTTCCATACGCAAATATTCTCCGAACAGTTTGACAAACTCCTTTTTATCTTGCTCTGCAACAATATTATCAGTATCAGGATATTTATCATTCAGATCTTTGACGATTTCAACATATCCTTTCCGAGCCTCGCCTGAAGCTATGTCTTTAAAGCCTTCCAAATATTCCCTATAACTCTTTTCAAGCACAAAATTGGCGGTCTTCTCATCACCAAACATAGCTATGGCGTCAATAGTATGCTGTTCAAGGTCTCTGAAAGTTACGATATTGCCGAAAGTCTTGGTTGAGTCATAAATTCTATTAGTGCGGGAAAAAGCCTGTATCAATCCGTGGAAACGCAAGTTTTTATCGACAAACAGTGTATTCAAAGTTGGAGCGTCAAAACCGGTCAGGAACATACCCACGACGATAACAAGGTCTACTTCCTTGTTCTTCACCCTCTTAGCAAGGTCTCTGTAATAGTTCTGGAATTCTTTGCTGTCAACGCCATAACTCTGTCCAAACATAGCATTATAATCATTGATGGCTTTTGTCAAGAACTCCTTGGCACTCAAGTCCATTGCTGACGGCTCAAAATTCTCATCGATGATATCACCTTTTGAACATTGTTCCTCGTTGGCGGCAAAAGAGAATATTGTAGCTATTTTCAACGGTTTTTCCGCATCCTTCTGCAATCGGTTCAATTCTTCGTAATAGCATTTGGCGGCATCAACACTGCTTACGGCAAACATCGCATTAAAGCCTTTATTTGCACCTTCATTGCGGTGGGTCTTGATTCTGAAATTCTGCAATATATATTGCGAAATTTCATTTATGCGGGCCGGATGAAGCAATGCCTGCTTATTTTCAGCAGCACTTAGTTTCTGCTCGTCAAGTTCTGTTTCTATATCTTTGAAGCGAGGCCGGACATTATTGTAATCGACTTTGAATTTCAAGACTTTTTCATCCCGGATAGCATCCGTTATCACATATGAATGCAATTCCCTGCCGAACACACTTGCAGTTGTTTCAGATCCATTTGCATTTCCTCTTCTCACCAGTACGCCATTCACAATCTCATCAGGAAATATTGGAGTACCAGTAAATCCGAACTGATAATACTTTTTGAACTTTTTCCTCAACTGCTTTTGCGCTTCACCGAATTGAGAACGATGGCACTCATCAAAAATGAAAACTACCTGCTTTTGATATACCGGCAGATTATCCTCACTCTTCATCAAGTTGTTCAGTTTTTGAATCGTAGTGACGATAATCTTATTGTCCTCCTTATCGATATTACGTTTCAGTCCGGCCGTGCTGTCAGACCCATTCACGCTGTCAGGAGAAAAGCGTTGATATTCCTTCATAGTCTGATAGTCCAAGTCCTTGCGGTCTACGACAAAGAATACCTTATCAATAAAGTCCAATTGAGTTGCCAGACGGGCTGCCTTAAAGCTGGTAAGTGTTTTTCCGGAACCGGTAGTGTGCCAGATATAGCCACCGCCGTCGGTATTCGCCCATTTCTTTGCCTGATACGCACTTCTGATTTTCCACAGCATACGCTCTGTCGCCGCAATCTGATATGGGCGCATTATAAGCAAAGTGTTGTTCGTATCAAAGACCGAATATGTAAAAATGACATTCAGCAGTGTATTCTTTTGTAAGAAAGTCTCTGTAAAGTCTTTCAAATCCTTTATCGGAACATTGTTCACTCTTGCCCAATTCATCGTAAAGTCGAAGCTGTTCTTGTTCCGCTCTACTGTATTTGCAAAATAACGGCTGTCCGTGCCGTTTGATATAACATACACCTGAATATACTTGAAAAGGGAATTATCACAATTGAAACTTTCTTTGGAATATCTGTGCACTTGGTTGAAGGCTTCGCGGACAGCGACGCCCCGTCTTTTCAGTTCAATCTGCACCAATGGCAGCCCGTTGACCAGTATTGTGACATCATAACGGTTTGCCTGTGTACCAGTTTGCTCAAATTGATTGATTACCTGTATATTGTTTCGGGCAATATTTTGTTTGTCAGCAAGGTAGATGTTTTTGATATGCCCGTCATCAAAGACAAAATCATAAATGTGGTTTTCGTGAATTTTACGGGTTTTATCTATCAAAGTATCTCCCGGTTTATCCAGATATTCTTCAACAAAGCGCAGCCATTCCTTGTCAGTAAACTCCATATCATTAAGTTCCTGAATCTTCATACGGACATTCGCCAACAAGGCCTCTGGAGTTGAAATATCCGGACGGTATTCATAGCCCTGACTCACCAAGTCCTGGATAAATTCGCATTCAAGACGCGATTCCGATTGATAAGCAACTGCAGGTGCATGCAGTTCATTATGCTTGGTATAGTCATCAAGCACTATGAAATTGTTTGATTCTGCTATCGTGTTATATTGTTTCATTTTCACGAATGTCTTTAACTTGTTCCACTCTAAAATGATATGTTGTTCTAATGCTGTCAACCAAAAATGCTATCACCCTTTTATCGTTGTCATCAATTAACGAAATCTCCTCTCCAGAATGTTTCCCGTGGCTGCATAGGTTTATGATGCGATTATAGTATGCCTCCCGTGCATCATGCGGTAAGAGTTCTTTCCAGCCTGTATATCCAAGAAATGTCGAAACTTTCTCCAATATTTGTCGCAGGAAATTATAATGATACTTCTTGATTTCACCTGTTCTTATACCCCTTTCAAGTTCTGTCAGTAGAAAAAGGTGATAGGAGAAAGGTGAATCGGCAGACTGCTCCACAAGGTGATATGTTCCGTCATTCATCTTTTCCAGCCTGCGTTTTACCGAATGCCTGGGCTTATAATTAAAACGCTGGTCGGAATTATTGAATTCATTGTAAAGCACATTATAAAACAACGGGTTATGTGTAGTAATGATGAACTTCAACTCTGATTGACTTGACTTTATCAATTCTGCAATATTCACCGCCAATTCTATCAGGTGATTTTCATCCAACGAACTGACAGGATCATCTATAAAGACATACTTCAAATCATCGAATTTGTCAGTTTCCCTGTCAGTATTCTCTGCGATATTGAGGACCTCCACCACTTGTGCAAGCAAACTGTAAAACAAGCACCAAATCAAGCAGCTCTCCTCGCCTTTTGATATCTTTATATTCTCTATCCTCTCAGCATTGCCACTCTCTAAAGAGAATGTAATTTCAGAATAGGCCTTAATTGTAATATCCTTACCACTTGCATCTTTGGCGGTATATTCCTCGTTAAAACGCGGAGTCAGTTTGTCATTGGTATAATGCTGGAAATGAGTTACGATATTTCTTTCCTGTCCCTGTTCCCTAAGCACCCAGTCAGTAAAACTGTTTGGCTGGATTCGAAGCTTTCTGTCAGTATCCGATTCCAAATCATTATCCCAATAGAACAAGTCCTCTGTAAAGGCATTATAATATAAAATTCTAATTTTAGACTCCTCTGTTTCGTCAACTTGCTCCTTCGGAGAAATCAACTCCTTGAATTCGCGGGACAGACGGGTTTTCCCTACACCGTTAAAGGCGTAGATTAGCTGGACTTTTTTATCGGTATCTCGAAGTTTTTGTGCTATTTCGTTTAATGACTGTCCCATATCATGCACTTATTTTCTCGTTTCTAGGAAATGACAATAATTTGTTTCGGTAATATTCATATTGTTCCTGCACTGCTGTAATCTCCGCCGGAAGCCCCTGCGAAAGGTCGTTTGTCAAAGACTCGAATTTGTCAAGGATGGCGACTATGCGCTCTTG
>CAMWUW010000020.1 GCA_947177525.1 uncultured Bacteroidales bacterium
GCCATGATTTTGCCTTGACACGTTCTTTATCTTCAGGCTTGCCAAGATATTAGCACAGTACATGGCACCGCAGTTGGCAAATACGCCGGCCGGCTGAGGGTGATTAAAAAGTCAGAATAACCCTCTTAGGATTTAATGTTCGGAAATGAAGTTGTGGTTGACCTCACCGAAAAACAAGAAAAGGGGCTTGAATAATACTTTTTATTCAGCCACTTGTGAAGGGTCACAAAATGACAAATCAACCGGAATTTTACGTTTGGCACTTTTGTTACGGCAAAGCAGCTGGCACTTTTTGGTACAGGTTTATGAATGCAGGCGTTCCAGGTCTGCAGCCTGTGTGGAGGACCTGGAACGGTGTGATTTTCTAATGCATTGTTAGTTAATATGTTATAATTTAAGAGCGTTCCAGGTGTCACACTTAAAACGCAGACCTGGAACGGTTGGAGGCCAAAACGACCTGGAATTTCCCAATTGCCAGGGGCAACTTCTTTCAGATATAGTCGCCGGACGGAGTGAAACCAAATCAGAAAAAGCATATCAATGAAAATCTCCACGAAAACATGAAAGTCAATTCATTATAGCGATTGTATCCCATCCTCCAACGTCACCCCACCGTTATTTTATATAAAACACAAAACACTGACCCCCAATCACTTACGCAATGACGGGTGCCGAATTCGGGGCACCCGTCATTGCGCATATCACTAAATATCAATAAGTTATATTTTTCAACACACTCATATAACAGGCATCCGGACATCCCGGTGTGAGACTATCTGCTGATGCGTGCCGCAAAGCCGCCGCCCGGAGCGAGCTTGACTTCGAGCTTGCGTGATGCAGGAAGGACAGATGTGCCTTTCCTGTAGTCCGAAGCGATGCGGTCGGCATTGATCCCGTCTGCAAAATATTCTACATGCCATTCCCCTTCGCCAAGGAAAGAAAGGTCAAGCTCCATTGTGCGTGCATTCCAGTCTGTCATTGCACCGACATACCAGACATCTCCGCTGCGCTTTGCGACTGCCACATATTCCGATACCCTGGAGTCAAGAGGAACAATCTCATCCCATACCGTAGGGACAGCCGAGATATATTCCATGCACTCCGGCTCAGCCATGTAATTCGACGGAGAATCGCAGAGCATGCAGAGCGGAGAGTTGAACACTACATATTCAGCAAGCTGCCTGCAACGCGTTCCCTGGCTCATTGCCTCGGAATTTACTGCCCTGTAATTGCCTTTTGTAGCATTGCGCATAGCACCCTGCGTGTAGTCCATCGGGCCTGCCGCCATGCGGATGAAAGGCACTGTCACATCATACGTCACCTGGTCGGCATCCGCATTCCATTTCATGTTCTCTAAGCCATATACACCCTCGTAGTTGATGACATTCGGATAAGTCCTGTCAAGTCCTGCCGGCTTGTATGTCCCGTGGAAATCTATCAAAAGGCCGTATTTCGCAGTCATCTCGGCAGCCCTCCTGTGGAAATCAACCATCATCTGGTCGTCCCTGTCCATAAAGTCAACCTTGAATCCCTTGATGCCCATCTCCGAATAATGGCGGCAGACATTCTCCATATCCCTGTCGAATGCCCAGTAGCCGGCCCACAGGATAAGCCCCACATTACGTTCGGCAGCATACACCGTCAGTTCCTCAAGATTGATCTCCGGCACAACCTGCATAAGGTCCGCCTTCAGGTTAACGGCCCAGCCCTCGTCAAGGATTACGTATTCCACCCCATGGGCTGAGGCGAAATCTATATAGTACTTATAAGTTTCATTGTTCACGCCTGCACGGAAATCCACACCCTTGATGTTCCAGTCATTCCACCAGTCCCACGCCACCTTTCCAGGCTTCACCCAGCTGAAATCAGCCTCAGGGTCAGCAGGCTGTGCGAGCTTATGGACAAGATTATTGGCAAGCAGCTCTTTGTCCGAAGAAGACACCGCCACGATTCTCCATGGGAAAGACACCGCCCCGTCATATCTGGCGATATAGTCCTCACGGCTTTTCACAAGTCCCTGGAGATTATTGTGCCCGGCATATTCAATCTCCTTCGGATAGCCGGCATATACGCCTTTCACTGAGGCTGTCCCCTCCCCGTTGTAGAGATACATTCCTGGATAGTCCGTCAGGTCTGACTCCATTATACAGAGTTTCTTGCCGGCTGCCGCATCCACCAGAAGAGGCAGGAAAGCAAGCCTTGAGGCATTCCACTCCGATATCGGAGAATAGGTATATGTATTCTCGAAAGAGTTCCAGAACTGATTTTCAAGAGTCTCAGTGTGCTGGCACACATATGCGGCCCACATGTTCCAGTCTTCCGGAAAATTGAATGCGGCCTCTTCTGAGACCACCTCGAAAGGTGTCTTGGACTCTGAAGCGAACCTGTAGGCAACACCCTCATTGTAGGCACGGAAGATCAGTCTGAAATCCTGAAACAGGAAAGCGATTCCGTTATGGTCATCCGCCTTTACTCTGACCGTCTTTCTGATTCTTTGACCTCCGCCGTAGATAGTCCCGTCAGAGAGTGTCATCGAAACCGCTGAAGGCGCAATAAGCCGCACTCCGTCCTGCGACATGGTCCATGAAATATCATTGCCAACAGCAATGTCTACAATTGTCCTGCCGTCAGGAGAGGCGATGCGATAGTCTTTCTGTGCCGCAAATGACATGGATGCCATGAATGCAGCGGCCAATAGCAATAGTGTTCTTTTCATTATGAGTGGCTTTTTATATTCCCATTTTCTCTTTCATGGCCCTGAGCAGGTCAAACGCCTGGAGAGGAGTCATATTGTTGATGTCAGCCGCATCAAGGTCTTCCTTCAGCGAAGAAAGAAGCGGGTCCTCAAGCTGGAAGAA
The DNA here is from genome assembly GCA_947177525.1 of uncultured Bacteroidales bacterium. Lineage (GTDB taxonomy): Bacteria > Bacteroidota > Bacteroidia > Bacteroidales > UBA932 > Cryptobacteroides. The sequence continues at coordinate 2,859 of CAMWUW010000020.1, forward strand.
TGAAAGCTGCAGAGACCCGTCACTCTCGACACGCCCTTCCTTGACATTATGAGGCCGGACTGTATTCTTTTTCTGTTTCCCGGGAACCGCGGCAACCTGTCCTCCGCCCGGCAAGGCTCCGCTCTCAAGCCTTGAAAGTGTCTTTTCCGCTGACTCCAGTACCTGGCGCGGCATCCCTGCCATCCTTGCCACATGAAGACCGAAACTGTGGGCTACTCCCCCTTCCACCAGCTTGCGCAGGAATATCACATTTTTTCCGACTTCCTTCACCGCAATATGATAGTTCTTTACACGGGCATATATGTCCTCCAGATCATTGAGTTCATGGTAATGCGTAGCGAACAGAGTCTTTGCCCCGTCTCCGTATTCATGGACATACTCGACAATGGCGCGTGCAATCGACATTCCGTCGTATGTTGATGTTCCGCGTCCGATTTCGTCCAGAAGCACCAGAGAACGGGAAGAAAGATTATGCAGAATCATCGAGGTCTCAAGCATCTCCACCATGAATGTGGATTCTCCGCGCGAGATGTTGTCCGATGCCCCGACTCTCGTGAATATCTTGTCACAATATCCCATAGTGGCCTCCGCAGCCGGCACAAAACTTCCGACCTGTGCCATCAGCACAATCAATGCTGTCTGACGGAGCAATGCCGATTTACCGGCCATATTCGGACCAGTAAGAATGATTACCTGCTGTTTTTCGTTGTCGAGCCATATATCATTCGGCACAAACTCGTCCCCGGCAGACATCATTGTCTCAATGACGGGATGACGTCCCTGCTTTATGTCTATTACCTTGCCCGCGTTCATCTTCGGGCGGCAATACCTGTTGGACAGGGCCAGGTCCGCAAAACCGGAAAGCACATCCAGACGCGCAAGAATACGGCAATTTTTCTGAATGGCAGAAATGTTCTTCTGAATAACGGACACAAGTTCGGCATAAAGTCCCGATTCTATTGCATAAATCCTCTCCTCCGCACCGAGTATTTTCTGCTCGTATTCCTTAAGTTCCTCTGTGATATACCTCTCCGCATTTACAAGCGTCTGCTTTCTGATCCACTCTGCAGGCACCTTATCCTTGGATGTATTGCGGACTTCAAGATAATATCCGAACACATTATTGAAGCCTATCTTCAACGCAGGAATGCCTGTCCTCTCCGCCTCACGCTGCTGAAGATCAAGAAGATATTCCTTTCCATGACGCGCCAGACTGCGAAGCTCGTCAAGTTCCGCCGACACGCCGGGAGCGATGACATCGCCCTTTCCCACCGCAGCTGCCGTCTCCGGATGCATTGTCTTGCCAAGATAGTCAAGAAACTCCGTACAGTCGCTCATCTCCCCCATCATCGTGTCAAGAGATTCCACGCCTTTTCCCGTGCACATAAGCCTTATCGGCCCCGACTGACTCAGCCCTCTGCGGAGCTGCATGACCTCACGCGGCATTATCTTTCCGGCTGCGGCACGGGATATTATTCTCTCCAGGTCTCCGATGTCGCCAATCATGGTCTGAAGACGTGAGAGCTCATCCCTGTTGTCCACAAAATACTGCACCACAGAGTACCTTGTCTCCAGCTCGTCCAAATCCATTACAGGCATAGCCAGCCATGTGCGGAGCATACGCGCTCCCATCGGGGACGAGCATTTGTCCATCACTTCCACAAGGGAGACCCCTTCCTTGCCGGCAGAAGATGCAAAAATCTCCAGATTGCGGAAGGTGAATCTGTCCATCCACACGAAAGTGCCTTCATCAATGCGCGATATCGAACATATATTCGCAAGTCCGGCATGCTGAGTCTGTTCCAGATAAATGAGCAGGGCACCGGCGGAAGTGACGCCAAGAGGGAAATTGTCTATGGCAAAGCCTTTCAGAGAGTCAACACGAAGCTGCTTCCTGAGTCTTTCCACAGAACTGTCATATACAAAGGCCCATTCTTCAAGCGTAGAAATATAGTATGTGTCACCATAGCGTTCCCTTACGCCTTTTTCATATCCGCGAGGCACAAGAAGCTCCTTCGGTGCAAAAGAACTCAGAAGCGTCCCTATATAGTCCAGCGAGCCTTCCGCTACCTGAAAATTGCCCGTGGAGACATCAAGGAAGGCTGCTCCGCACCTGTCTTTGCTGAAAGTCAGTCCTGCGATGAAATTATATTCCTTCTGCTCCAGCAGCTGTTCATTGAACGCAATTCCCGGAGTGACCAGTTCAGTTATGCCTCTTTTGACTATTTTCTTTGTCAGCTTCGGGTCCTCAAGCTGGTCGCATACGGCCACCTTATACCCGGCACGCACAAGACGCGGGAGATATGTATCAAGTGAATGATATGGGAAACCGGCCATCGGAATGGAACCGGGGGTGGCACTTGAGCGTTTCGTCAGCACTATGCCGAGGACCTTGCTTGCCGTCAGTGCATCATCACCGTATGTTTCGTAAAAATCGCCGCACCGGAACAGAAGCATGGCCTCAGGATGTTCTGCCTTGACGGCAAAGAACTGCTTCATCATCGGTGTCTCGGTCGGTTTCTTTTCTGCCATATTATATTGTAGCTTTAAAGTGCATCATAATTGCGCCCGCATGCCGTTCCAGGCAGTGCATAGCCTGCAAATTTACCAAATTATCACGATTCTCGGCTGCTTTTTGAAGACAAACCGGGGGAAGGATGGAATCAGCACATTTTGCGTAATGCGTAATCTATTGATTTTTACGCATAAGAGCCGCCAGCCATCCGGAAGCAAGAAGCAGCAACAGCAGCAGGACAATCGAACTGGCTCTTGAAACATTTTCCCCAATCCTGTACGAATCCGGTTCAAAACGCATTATCAGCCGTCCTTCTCCGGCAGGCAGAACCACCCCGCGCAGAATCCAGTCAGCCCTGAAGATTTCCGCAGGTACCGCTTCATCCGTAGGCACATATCTCCCGTCCTTGACCTTGCCGAAAGTGCCGGCAGGCTCAACCCACGCCTTCCAGCCATCCGGATAATAAATCTCGCTGAAGACCACGGCCGAAGGCGATCCGGTCACGAACTCATAGCACAATTCGTTTGGAGCATAAGAAATCATGGAAATCCGGGGAGCCACAAAATCCGTCACAGGCTCCGCACCTGGATTCAATTCAGAATCCGTCACAGACTCCTGGTCGGAGGCAGAAAAACCTGAGACAGAGGCACCGGCAATTGCGTCACGCGCCCATGCAAAATCATCTCCGACAACAGCCGCAGTCCTGAGATCCGTTTCCGCAAGCATTGCAATTTCCTCATCCGGAGTATGCGCTGCAACTGCATCAGAAACAAACCAGCAATGCCCGAAAGCATGCGGATTCCTCACAGGAGGCAGGTCAGCCCCGAGAATTATATATTTCCCGTTGAGCATCGACACCGCCTTAAGCTCCGGAAGCCCGTCCTCAACGTTCTGAATTGTCGCCGCCTTGCCCGCAACGGCATAGATTTCCTGTATTTCCCTTGAAAGATACCGGTCTATAAGGTCCTGATAGCGCTGCATCTTGACAGGATTGTAACCTCCGATACATTTGTGGTGGTAGCACTGTATCGCGTCATTGAAAGTATTCACACTTATGTCAAGCACTCTGTAGTCCGGATCGGTATCCTCATGGATGATATTGTCCACAGGCCTCGGAGCATAGGCCGCACTGAAATCACGTGGCGTCACAAAATGGTCCTTATTGAGGTAACGCTTCCCGACAGACGTCATGTCAAGCCATACAAGAATGCATATCACGACAGGCACGATGTACATCCTCCCTTTGGCAGCAAACGGTTCCCTGGCACGGTAAGCCCAGCATATAAGCGCAAAAGCAACTGTTATCAACATGAACGACCTCAGCGCATCTTTGAACAGCAGTGTCTGCCGGTCTGCCGCCAAAGCGTCAACAAGCACCTCAGGCTGCCCGGCATCAACGGCACCGGTAAATGTCCCGGCAATCCCCGGAAACACCATGCAGAGAAGGCAGAATCCGGCGGTAAAAGCCCAGGCAATGCCTCCTGCCCGCAAAAATTCCTTCTTGGTATATGTCTCTTTGGTTATTTTGTCCAGCACAAGAAAACCGAGCATCGGAACAGTCATCTGCAATACAGTCAGGGCCATGGACACAGTCCTGAATTTGTTGTACATTGGAGCATAGCTGAACCATAGTTTCGTAAACCACATAAAATGGCTTCCCCATGCAAGCATCACAGCAATGACCGTAGCTGCAAGAATCCACCACTTTTCGCGTCCTTTGCACAAAATCAGGCCAAGCACAAAAAGGAAAATCGAGATGGCTCCGAGATACATCGGCCCTGCAGTGAACGGCTGCGGTCCCCAATACAGAGGGAGGCTTTTCATGACCTGCCTGAGGTTAGGCTGTCCGGCTCTTTTGAGCAATGCGTAAACCTCGGAATCGTCCGGGTCCATTGCCCCTGACGAAGAGCCCCCGTTGAAGTTTGGTATGAGAAGATTGGGCGTTTCCTCTATGCCATACGACCATGCAGTCGCATAACCCAGGTCAAGTCCTTTGCTGTTGCTTCCCGAAGACAGCTCAGATCCTCCCCTCATGGTGTACGGAGTATATTCGTAGATAGGCACCAGCTTGTTTGCGTTCGTTGCAATTCCTATGCAGCCTATGACAGCAAGGAAAGCGGAAGCGGCAAAGAACCTTGTAAGCTGACGGCGTTTGTCTTTGTCTATGCAAAGGCTTATGAGCAGTCCGGCCGCGTACACAAAAATCACGACCGCGAGATAATATGTAATCTGGATATGGTTTGCCTTTATCTGCATGCTTAGGGCAAGGGCAAAGAGCGTCGCCCCGAGAAGGGTCTTTGGAAGCCATGACTTCCAGGTCTTTCCTTCGGCCAATGCCGACTTGTATGTGAATATTATCGCTGCCATGACCCAAGGGAAATAGGCTATGGCCTGCATTTTTGTGTTGTGCCCGACCTGAATGATCTGCATGTTATATGAGCAGAAGGCGACAGCAATCGCTCCGCCTACGGCAACCGCCTTGCCAGTCCCCAACGACAGCATGAGCAGGAATCCGCCGAGAAGGGCTATCAGAAAGTAACTTGCCGGACGCCTTCCCGTCAGCAGAAAATCGTATATATAGCGCGTCCAATCCCCTTTGAAGTCGTCTATCGTCGTAGCCGTAGGCATGCCGGAAAACATTGAATTTGTCCACGCCGTAGGGTCGTCGGGATGGGCAGCATTATGCGTTACGGCTTCATTTGCCATGCCCTTCCACGAGGCGATATCGCTCTGGTTCACTATTTTGCCGCCAAGCACCTGAGGGGTGAAGCCGTATGCCAGCACGGCAAAAAGCAGGATGATTCCGGTATATACCGCTATTTTCTTGATAAGTTCCTTATTCATTGTCTTTTGGTGTTTGTCTTTTAAATTTCCGCCATGCGGCTCCCGTCTTTACTGCATCCGTGTTGGCGCATCTGCAGTAAGCATCACACGGTCATTTACATATAAGCGAGTCCATCAGTGCCGCCATTTTGCGAGTAAGAGCCCGCCGAGAATATTGCTCTATGTTTCCGGTATCCGCCTCCAGCGTTCCGGAGAGGAACTTTTCCCAGCAGATGTCAATGTATTTCCGGACGGATGCCTTGTCATCCCACTCAAAAACGAATCCGGCCTGCGTCTCCGAAAGTATCCGCGCCATGGCCCCGCTGCTCTGTCCGATTCCCAGCACAGGCCTGCCTGCCGCCAGATATTCAAAGAGTTTTCCGGGAAGCGTGGCCCTATATTCCGGCTCCTTGCGCAGCGGAAGCATCAGCAGAGATGCGCTTTTCTGTTCCCTGACTGCATCCTTATGGCTCTGGTATCCCAAATCTGTCAGATTGTCTCCAAGTCCGGCCTTCCTTATGGAATCAGTTATCTCCTTGTCAGTCTTTCCGGCAAGGCGTATGCGCATTGTCTTTGCGAAATCCGCGTCTTCGGAGCATTTCTCCGCAAGAGCCTCCCAAAGCACGTCAGGGTTGCCGTCAGAGGCAAAGAGTCCAGTATGGGTAATATTGAAATGTCCGTCGCGCTCCGGCATTATCCCGAAATCATTCTCGTCAAATCCGTTGGTTATAAGTTCCACCGGTGTCGACGTCATGGACTGGAATTCTTCCTTTACAAGCGGTGAGACAGCAACTGCCACCGTAGCGTCATCAAGCACTTTTTTTTCGAGTTTTTCGTGCCTTTTCTGAGCCAGACGGCTCAAATGCAGATGCTTGAAATAGAACATTCTTGTCCAAGGGTCACGGAAATCCGCAATCCACGGAATGCCTGTGGAAAGCGAGAGCCTGCGGGCTATCAGATGCATTGAATGCGGAGGGCCTGTGCTTATTATGATGTCAACCGGATGCTCGCGCAGATATTTTTTCAGGAATCTTACGGACGGGCCTATCCACATGCAGCGCGGATCCGGAATAAAGAAATTGCCTCTGATCCACAAGGATAGCTTCTTGGAGAGACTTTTGTCCTGCGAGTTTATCGGATTGACTTCATCGGACTTTGTTCCCGGTCCTATCGCCTTGCGACGGCTTCCTGTCAGGACGCGGTATGCCTCATACGGTTCGAATATCTTCCTTTTTATGATTTCCGCCTCTGCCGGAATTTCCGCTTCCAGTGAAGTGTCGGTCGTTATGGCTTCCGGATTCTCAGGTGTATATATTACAGGCTGCCATCCTTCCTGAGGCAGGTATTTGGCAAATTTCACCCACCGCTGAACTCCCGAGCCTCCTGTGGGCGGCCAGTAATATGATATTATAAGTGCTCTTTTCATTGTAATCCGTGTTTCATGCTTCCTCCGATTTTTGCCGTAGCAGCATGGGCGGGCATCCGCCTGAGGTTTTCCGCAAAATTACGAAAATAATTCGGCTCAATGTAAAATCCCGCTTGTTTTTCGGTTTACGGCGTGATGCCGGCAGGTTCTCTTTCATTTTTGTCATTTGCTTTAATATCCGTATTTTTGAGTATTATTCATTTTCTGGATTATCTGAACATGATGACTTCTAAAACATTTAAATATAATGCTTTTGGGGAAATATATTGAAATAATGGCGATAATATTCTTGTAAAATAAGGTGTGACGGATGTCAAATAACTATTGTTTAAATTCTTGTATCTTTGCAGGCGTAAACTGACTATGGACTTTATGAAGAAAACTTACATTATTCTTCTCCCGCTTCTTTTTCTGCTGTCCTGTACGGACAATGAAGCCCTTATGCTTTTTGATGAGGTTGAATCCTATATTCATGCCGAGCCGGAACGTGCTCTTGAAGCTCTGGAAGACATGGACAGTTCCGGACTCAGGAGCCGCAAAGGGCGTGCACGTTATTCGCTGCTTTATACAATGGCCCTTGACAAGAACTGGCAGACTCCGACCGACGAGTCTTTCATAATGCCTGCGGTGGAGTATTACCGTCGTCACGGCAACGTTGATGACAGGATAAAGTCATTGTACTACCTCGGCCGGATTCAATATGAAGGCAAGTTTTACAGCAAGGCGATAGTATCCTTTACACAGGCATATTCCATTTTGGACAAGTCTGATGACTATAGATATTGCGGGCTTGTAAACCAGGCCATCGCGGATACGTATATGGCAACATACAATGACAGCGAGGTGCTTCCATATCTTGAATCTGCATACGAGTGGTTTGTGAAATATGGTGACAAGTCTCTGTCAGATTTGACCCTATGTTCAATGGCCGGACAATACAGTGTCCTTAAACGTCACGAAGAAGCCGATTCCCTGTTTCGCAGAGTGATTGAAGCTGAAAACATTCCTGACAGGGTTTTTCCGGATGTATTAAGTAATTACGCACTTTGTCTGATTAACTCTTTTTCTGATGATTCACAAAAGATAGAAGAACTGTTTTCCCGTGCCATTTCCCTGTCCGGAGGAGCATTGGAGAATTTCAATTTATGGGGAGCCTACGCCTATATTCTTGCAGTAAACGGAAAGAAAGACAAGTCAGCGGAAGTCTTCCGTCAGCTTGAGGGGCATTATTGTGACGGCACTTCCATCGACTTTTGGCAGAGTCGTGCTTATGCCTCAGTGGGTGAGTACGAACCCGCCTACCGTGCCCTGAAGCGTAGCTTGTTTGTTCAAGACTCAATTATAAATTTAAAACTTCAGCAGTCTGCGGCACGTGCCCAGCGTGATTATTTTGCCCTACAGGATGTGGAAAATCAGACTCGGCTCAGGAACCGGAGCCTGTTGCTTGCATTGATGATTTTACTGTTTGTCATTATGTTGTCTTTGCTCTACCTTATTTTCAGAAGAAGGCATGAGGCATCCCAGCGTGAGAGGTCAGAATTGGTAGCGGCTTCTGAACTTGTCCGTCGAGAGCTTGACGCAGCGCAAAAGTACAACATGCTCGAAAAATTGCGTTTTGACAATGAACTTCATGAGAGGGAGGAAATGCTTGCCCGCCTGAAATCCGAATATGTCCGTATTTACCGCACGCAATTCAGGCAGCTCGGCACTCTTTGCGAGACTTTCCTGACTTCTGACGGGCATCGTGACTCGTATAAAGTGGTCTATGAGAAGGTGCGTGAGATGATAGGTGACATAAATGGCGACTCTGCCGGCCAAAAGCACTTCGAGGATGTTCTGAACTCCAGCCTTGGAGATGTAATGAAGCATTTCCGTGATGACTTTCCTTCTTTGGACGCTGATGACTACCGTTTTTTCTGTTATATCATAGTGGGCTTCGATGCCACGATGATAAGTGTTATTCTCCGTATGCCGTCCCAGGCCGCAGTATATGCGAAAAAGTCGCGTATGAAGAAGCAGATTTCCTCCTTATCATCACCATATCGTGAACAATATCTTGAATTCTTTATGTAATTATTTGATAACTAATATATTATAAATATCTAACGCGGATTGTAAATATTAAAGATGTAATATCTTGATAATTAATTACTTATGAACGTGCGTCAGATTGGCAATCTGACGCAATACTACGAAATCGGTCTCTCAGATATCTGGGAGGCCGATTCTTTATTTTCTCCATGTTAGACTTTTTCCGGCTCTTTTGCCATATTATTATCTTGCGCTCGCGTAACTTTGCAGCGTTAAACTGATAAATAAAATCAATGGTTATGAAAAGAGCAATTACATTTTTTGCAGTCATTCTCATGGCATTTGTTTCAGTCTGCCCATCTTTTGCTTCCGCTCTGAATGACGGTGATAAAAAAGAGGACAAGGATATAATTATCCGTATAGGTAATGTAAGAATCGGTGATAATCATCGTGCTCCTGCGCGTATTCCGATAAAAGTCTCTTACGTTTCCTTTATTTCTGCCTTGAATATTACCTTTATTAACAATCTTGGCGAGGTTGGGGTAAATGTAACCAACCATTCTACCGGTGATTATCTTGGCGGGACGTTGGACGCAAGTGCCGGCACAGCCATTCTTCCGATTTCCGGAGACGAAGGTTTCTATACTGTCACATTTATTCTCCCCAACGGAACAGAGTATTACGGTGAATTTGAACTTTAGTCATGCACATAGTTCTAACAGCGAAATCAGATGAACTGGCATCAGGGCTCAGAACAAAGATAATTAATCGCTTGAGTTCCGATGCCAAGTGGCAGTACAGGACATTTTCCGCAAGCGAAGAGTATATTTATTCTGATACGGCGGACAATTTTATATCGCCTGACAGGCCGAGTCTCCTTTTTGTTTTGGAGCAGGAAAAAGACACTGTAATGTTTTTCCCTGCCGGTTTCCGCGATGCCCGGAAAGCGGATTTTGTACTGTGCTGTGCTCATATAGGAAGTCTGACAGAGATGCTTCTGTCCTATTTCTATGATGACTTTATCCGTTTTGAAATACTTAAATGAGTTATATAAAACCATTAAAATCATTTTTAAATAAATGAATATCTATTTGAACTTTAACTATTAATTCCAAAAACACATGAGAGTACAATTTTTATTTTTGGGGTTGATTTCAAGTCTACTTATTTTGTCTTGTACAAAGGAGATTTCCATGTTGGATACATGTAATTCTGATGTTGATGTGATTGAATCAGATGTGCTTAAGTTCAGTAATGCTGTCGAATTGCAAAATTATATTGACAATAGAATTGACAATTCTGTCAAGACTAAACAAACTGATACATTTGTTTCGCTATGGGACTATGAATATAATTTGTTTATGGATTCTTTGGATGAGTCAGTCTGCCGGCAGATTCTTGATGAAGGTTTAATATATGAACCTGAAGATGAACTTATTGTTGATCCTTCTTTTGCGAAGGTTTTAAATCCTAAAAGAGAAATTCAGGTCGGTAATAAAATTTATAGATACGTACATGAAGGTGTTATCATTTATGACAGCAGCCTTTCAGGCGACATAATTGATAATATTGATATTAATGCAGATAATGTAAATAGTGCCCAAGAATTGATGTCAGGAGTGTCTTTCCAAAAAATAGATTATAGGCATCTGGTTGAAAAAGAGATAGAAACACGTGCTACAGTCCCGAATGAAACTACTATAACTAATCAAGGACTTGTTTTAGGCGGCGGAATCAATATTCCTGTTTCAAATGTAAGGAGAGTTATATATAATCAAAGCGAGAGTGACGCCAATGGCTTTTCCAAATGGGTGTCAGGTTTATTCGGAACTAATGTGGTGGCAATAAAAGAATTTGATTCTAAACATCGTATCAGATTGAGAACTTTCTCCCAGGATTATGGAATATATCGTTCAGTCGGAATGGCAGTGAGATTTCAGCAGAAAGTTTTAGGTTCATGGTTCCGTTATAAAGCTCCTGAAATGAGGTTTGGTTGGACTGCTGTAGAATGCGTATATCGTTATAGGGATCCTTTCCGTGATGATTTAAAGGCTAACATGTATGCTATCGAAAAGTCAATTGAAGGGTATGGCAAGCCTGTAATCTTATTCAATGTTCCTATTTCGAATGTGAAAAATACTGAAATAACCAAGGTTGTAGCTTCCGCTTTGAATATCAATAAAACTCGTGTTACAAATTGGGTCAACGCTAATCCGTCTTGTAAAGACAATCCTCGTGGTATCGCATCTTTTGACGGGACAAATTCATTGCGGTTGATATATCCTCAAATGGAAGAGATTGAATACGATGATCGCCGTGAAAAAATAAGCTGGGACTTCAATTGGTTTTCAGGTATGATGGAGTTTTCAACAATTAATGCTTCTGATAAATATGAGAGAAGGAGCTATACATTGTCTCCGATTCAAGAAATCACTGTGAACCGAGGAGAATTTTATGCCGCTGTAAAATACAACAACACATGGATGGCTTGCGTTATATATAATAATTAACTTAATTAATATGAGTAGAATAAAGTATCTCCTATTGTTTGCAGGAGCGATATTGTATGGCAATGTGATGTTTGCCCAGAAGAACAACACGAATGTAAAAGCCTTTGAATTTGAGGTGGGTGCCGGTTTTACTGCAGGTTCTAAGGATGGTATGCCAAGCATGATTCCGGGACCACAATTCTTGCTTGAGGCCAGGACCAATTTGAAAGATACTCCATGGGATCTTGGTTTCCAGCTTGCTTATGGCGGCATATACCGAAATGACAGATTTCATAATTATGCCACGACTAACCGCTTCAGCATGGTCGCGTTCACTGACTACAATTTCCGTTATTGGGACAAAATCAGCCCTTTTGCAGGTATAGGTGTCGGACGCACAACAATACGCTCAGAATTTCCTGATTCCGTGTCTGGTGGCACTGAACGCCCGGTCCTGTCGAGCACTTATCCTGCCGTGATATTGAATCCCCGTATCGGCGTTGAGTTTTTCAACCATTTGCGTCTTACGGCCGAATACAAATGCACTTTTGACAGGCGCAGCAGCTATTTTGCCTTGAATATCGGCTTTGCCTTTGGCGGTGGTCTTAAGAAATGACAGGCACCTGTGAAACAGGAACTTTTCTTGAACGAAGAGAGCAGAAAGAAGTTTATATTCTTTACAAATTATCTGACTATTAATCCAGTAATGGTTGCAGAACCCTATCACAACAGGTGCAGATTGAGTTTTTCTTCAAGTGGATCAAGCAACATATGAAGATAAAAAAGTTCTGAGCTACGTCTGAAAACGCAGTCCGTATTCAGATCTATTCTGCAATCATAACATAAGTATCTCATTAACAAACACTCAACTTGAAAGACCTTTTTACTAAACCTAACTACAACATTGTCAATAAACAGGATGGTTCTACCGAACGAACTTTATTTTAATTGTTAAACTTTATAATTATTGTCCGGAACTTTTACCGGACAGCAATGATGCAAAGACATGAAAACAACTTTTAAACTAATCTGCCTTGCGTTTGTCACTATTGGTATCATAGGCTGCGCAAAGAGTGAACTTAATGAGGCTAAATCCTCAGAAATTGCAACTATGGATGCAGAATCCGCTAAAAAGGAATTTGCAAGAATCCTTTCCAAAGCAGTTTATAATGAGCCATCTTTGAGAGCTTTCATCAAGATGGAGGCTTTAAAACAATTTGACCGAGACTACGATGTATTTTATCCATCTGTTAAAGACAAAATTGTCATTGACGGTCTGTCTTTTCATGATCTGTTGTTAAAATATTGTGAAAATCCTGAAGTTTTAGAAAAAATAGAAAAGAATATGCCGCTATTGAACCTTTTGGTTCCAGACTATTCTTGGATAAGTAATTTTTGCCCTGAAACTTGGGATGTTACAGAACCCGAAGTGGCAGTTCTCTGTAAAGATAATGATTATATAAACATATCATTGAATGGGACAAAAGTTGGAGAATTAGATTGTGATGAAATACCTGACTTTCCTGTTATTGTGGTAAAGAATAATGAACGAGTTCGTGTTTTGAAAAACGCCACAAAATCTTCTGAAATGGAATATGAATTTGTTGATGCGGCATTTGATGGTAGTATTGATGCTGATACAAAAGCTTTGGACTGGGAGAATTACTATGTTAACATTTATGATATAGAGCCTGCTACTGATTATTTGCCCTCATCAGAAATTGATGCAAATGTGATAAGAGCATATAATATATTTGGCAGACAAAATGGACGTTATCAAAGAGATAATATCTATTATGGTATGACAAACGACATTGCATCAGGAATACTAAATATCAATATGCGTGAATTCTTATATAAGATTAAATTTGTCAATGCATTTTCAAATGCAATCTATGATTCTACTATAGAAGGAAGTAGTCGGGACGGATATTTTACAGGTGAGTATGAAAATAAAGGAAAACAAAAAAATATAGACGAACTGCGGGGTTTGGATTTTAGAATAGAAGGTAATCTGGAACTGCGGTTTAATGTAATATGTGGCATTTATGGAGGTACAACTTCTAATACCAAATTAGTAGTTACTGTGCCTGTAAAGGATTTATTTACAATCAATAAGGTTTTAGTTGAAAAAAGAGAAAAAAGTTGGATTGTATGGCGTAATAAATATGTGTATAAAATTGATTCAAACTGCTTAGTTCCAAAGTGGTATGTGGTTAACAAGCAATTGCCGATTTCTATAGGCAATCTTTGGAATCTTAGAACATCATCTTCTGTAGTAAGGATATTTGTTGAGGAATTTGATGCCGGAGAAGAATATACAATTCATGGTGTGTATACCTCGACTTATTCAAGCACTGCTGGCACAGAGATAACAGATGGCAATGTTAAGAATGGGTATGGAACAGATAAAACAGAGACAGAACAAGTTGAATATACAATAAAAACAACAAATCAATCAGATGATTTAGGAGATGTATATCTTGATTATTTGGATCCTGTAATACTATCGACTAATGGTGGAAAATATAAAATGAATATTTATTCAACAGGAACTATTGATATGATGATAATGCCTAAAAGGATATGATTATGAAGAAGATAGTTATTTTGTCATTTCTTATTGCCTCTTTCTGTGCTCTGGATTTGCATGCCCGCCAATCTCTTGGTTTTAAGAAAGGGTACACTTCCAGTGTCGAGTTGCGGGCAATGGCTGTTGCGGATTCTGACAGAAAGGGACATTTTGTGTTTGTAGAAACGGTGCATGGATATGCCTTCGGTGACGGTCTGTTTTTGGGAGGAGGCACGGGACTTGGCTATTCTTTTACGACTTCTGATTTTCTTCTCCCGCTCTATGCCAAAGGGAAATATAATTTTTCAGATAGACCTGTATCTCCTTTTGTTGGCGTTGAGCTTGGTATGGGAATAGGTTTGAGTCAGAAAGACTTTTCTTTTATGGCTTCTCCGTCATTCGGCCTTGATATCCGCCGCTTTTCTGTTGAATTTTCATATATGTTTCATGAAGGCAAAAATTGGGAGCCTGCCGGCAAGCCCGGCTCCGAGATATCTTCATATTATAAATTGAACAGTTTGAACATCAGCATAGGTTATTGGTTTTGACGAAATCCGCTAAGGGGCATAGTCATATCTGATGCAATATTGATTATTGTACAAGATAAATCAGGTCACATGCCAAAAGATTCCGATTGATGTCCGGGACTCATTTAAATAATCGCGGAACAAGGCTATACTATATTAATAATATGTTATTTTAATTATCATGAAAAAGATACTGTTATTTATCGCAACCATTCTGATTGCCAATATTGCTGCTCATGGCCAGGCAAAAAATTCAAGCTATGACAAAGGATACCGCCCGAACATTGAAGCTGGCATTCATATTTCATCTTCATCAAAATTCATATACGGAATTACATCATCCCACGGATATAATTGGGGCAACGGACTTTATCTCGGTGGCCTGACCGGAATAATGTACACCTCGGAAGCGGCTATAACACGGCCCAACAGAATAATGATACCTTTACTGGCCGAAATAAAATACAGTTTCATCAACCGCCTGGCCAGTCCGTTCATTTCACTGAAGGCAGGATGCTTAGCAGATGTGACCGAAAAAGGAATCGGATATGAAATCCTCCCTGCCGTAGGTGTAGATATCTGGCGTTTTTCCATAAACATCGGTTTCGACACTTACCAATGTACATACAGCTATAAGTATCTGGACACTGAGTCAAACACCATGAAACCATCAGCTATCGGTGTCGGCAGTGCCGGAGTGCATCTTGGAGTATCCTACACTTTTTGACGGTGGATAATCCCAGTGGCCGTAAAGCGTAAACCATTGGCCCTTAGACTTTTCCTGCTTTTCGCTGCCCCCAAAATGGCAGCGAAAAGCAGGAATCATTTGATTTACAACGGATTGCGAATCACAACTTTATCCTCATTCTGAAAAATGACAGATATCAGGAATCGGGTACTTTCATGCAAAACCGTTCCAGGTCTGCATTTTGGGTGACAGACCTGGAACGGCTGATTTTCATAATACACTATCAGTGAACATATTGTGATTTCAGAGCGTTCCAGGTCCTCCACTTGAGCGCAGACCTGGAACGGCGGGAGGTCCCCCAAAACGGGGCTTTCATGTTGAGCCTGCCATGTTTTGCCTGTCATTCATGTCCGTGACTGGAGCTGGAACTAAAGCTGGGGTCATAACCGGAGCTGGGACAGGAGTAGAGACCAGAACAGGAACCGAGACCGGAGCTGGAACCGGAACAGATTGCATACCGGACTTCAAAGAAGATCTTTTACCTCTCAGTCACCTTCATAATATACTTTCCTGCCGTTTTCCTTCAGCTCTGTCACTGTGAGATTGTAGCAGTATTCATACATATTATGTTCCCGGATCTCATCCCAAGTGTACTGTGACAGGACCTCCGTTTTGAAAATATATAGCTTCACCGCATCACCAGGAAGATAAAAATCAGATACTTCATATGAAAGGAACTGATATTTGTCCCCGGGAAATATATGCTTGTAAGGATTTGCTATTGTCTCGGGCATATACTTAGGCAGTTCAGGCTCATCTTCCGCCCTGTTGCCTGGAACAGGAATATACCATCCTATTACTGCATCTGAATTATTGTAAAGCGAGAAAAGATATTCCTCTTCATCAATCCCATATTTATTGCATCCGGTAAAGGCAAGTGCTGCACATGCCAGGGCTATAGTCAGTCTTTTAAAGATATTTTCCATATTGCAGTTGATTTTGATGTTTGAAAAGGGCGTCATTTACGGGCATTTCTGTTGACCCCGATGTTCCATCCCAAGCCTATCCTGGCATAGAGTGTGCCTCCAAGAGGAATTCTGTCTGTCTCCTTTGACATGAGTGCTGTGTCAATGTGGCGGTCGAGATTCGTTTCGAGAAGAGCCTGCTTCCATGTTTCCGGAGCTCTGGTTCTGGTATCATATACCGTAGATTCTACTGAATATCTTCCAGGCAGCGCACGTCCTCCGGCTTCCAGTGAAAAGAAGAAATGTCTGCTGACACTTAACATCAGCTGCAGACTTGCCTCTATTGACATGAATGCTTTGCTGCTTCCACTTACATATATATGCTCCGGATCCTTGTCCGGCCTATCGGTCCTGAACTTATAATAGTGATAATCAGTAGAGCTGTATCCGATATATCCGATTCCTATACGGGGACGCAGGCTGAATCTTCCGAAATCGTATCTATATACACCTCCTACTGAAATGCCGCCCTCGGACTCATTCAGGCCGGAAACACTTTTGGTGGACTTATAGATATAGCTGCCATCAAGACCTCCGAACAATTTGTCCGTTCCCAAGCTGAATTCCGAGACATTGATACCTACATATGCCCCGAAATGCCGGCCGAAGAAGTAGGAATACCTCATGTTGAAATCAAATCCTCCGGCGCAGCAGCTCTTTGACATGCCAGGACGCAAACCGTTGACTATACCCGCAGGACCTGCCGACATTTCCAAAGTGTGTCCGTATCCATAAGGCAAAAGAGACTTCGTCTGTGCTTCCGCATGTTCCGGAGCATATGTCCAGACCAACAGGGCAAAAGCCAATGCGGAAAAGATGCTGGTTGAATTAGTTTTCATTGTGTCAATAATAAGTATTTGCATGGGCTGCAACAGCAAACCACATCTAAGATGCAGATGGCTGAAGATTTGTTGCATCCCGGAAAAACCGTCGAGCTGTGTTATTAATCGGTTACGAAATTATAGCATGTTTAATTACCGATTAACGGATAAAAAGTTTATGATTTTCCTTTTCTGCCCTCCACAGGCACTTAAAATGCACATGCCTGATTCCGGTTACAACCTGACACCAAATCCCTACGGAAGCAGGCCCGAGACGAGAATCAGTGCAATTGCCAGAGGAGCGACATACCTTATCATGAAGTAGAGCCACGGAAACAGGCGGTCGTTGACAGGCAATGTCCCCCCGTTTGTAAACTCATCCCGGACATCAGACCTTTTCATCTTCCAGCCGACAAAAAGCACTATCAGCAGAGCACCTGCCGTCATCAGCACATTTGCGGAAATCTTGTCAAGAAAATCGAATATTGTATCCCCCAGAACCAGGAACTCTGAAAGCGGTCCAAACGAGAAGGAACAAAGAACCCCGACAGTCCATGTCACCACATAAACGACAAGTGCAGCTGTCCTGCGCGTCAGATGCCGTTCCTCAACAAGATACGCCACACCGACCTCGAATATTGACACAGAAGAAGTAAGGGCCGCCACAAGCAATGCAAGGAAGAACAGGATTGCGACTATGCCTCCCATAGGCATCTGCGAGAATATGAACGGAAGCGTCTGGAATACCAGTCCAGGGCCAGCCTGCGGACTCAGTCCGAAAGAGAATACCGCAGGCATTATGGCACAGCTGGCAATAATGGCAAAGACAAAGTCAGCGATGGCGGTATATGCAGATGAGGCTGCTATATTCTCTTTCCTGCTGATATATGAGGAATATGTAAGCATTATTCCGAACCCGACCGACAGAGAGAAGAATGCCTGTCCCAAGGCAGCAGCGCATACGGAAGCGTCTATCTTTGAGAAGTCCGGACGAAAAAGATAGGCAAGCCCGTCCCGGGCTCCTGGAAGCGTGAGGGAATGTACTGCTATTGCTATGACAATAATAAAAAGAAGAGGCATCATGATTTTCCCAAACCTCTCTATCCCTTTTTCAACACCTCCGACCACAACAATGGCAGTAATCCCGAGAAAGACGGTATGCTCTACAACTGGACGCCACACGGAAGATATATAGTCTCCGAAAATCTCGCCAAGGCATTCCTGGCTCTGAGCATCAGATGTAAAGCCGAACATGAGTGACTTAAGGAAATACTCAAGCGACCATCCACCGATCACGCTATAATACGAAACGACAATCATCGGTGTAAGCACCATCAGTATTCCCGCCCATTTCCATGGGGTCCCGGGAGCAAGACGGTCAAATGCCCTGAAAGCATTGGTCTGGCTCCTGCGCCCGACCATGGCCTCTGCGCACAATATCGGCAGGCACAACAGGAATACAAACAGGACATATATGCATATAAACGCTGCCCCTCCGTTCGTACCCACCATATATGGAAACCTCCACAGGTTGCCAAGCCCGACAGCTGAGCCGGCCATGGCCATCAGCGCACCGAAACGGCTGCTGAAATTTTCTCTTTTCATATTCTATTTATCTGTAAGTTCGTCAACTGCAAAGATAACTATTTTTAGAAAGAGGTGCTATCCAGGCTTCTTCACTGATTCTGTGGCGAAGAGATCTATACTTGTCCTGTAGGTACAACGCGCACATTACTTATTGGCAAATTATTATCCTTAAGCGTTTTGTGATTTTCACATGTGCGCGTTGTGCTAAAAAATATTACAACGAGCACACCAAACATCGCCAAATCATTGACATTAAACACATTGCATTTCACACATGTGCGCGTTGTCACTAAAAGTATCACAACGCGCACACCCAACATCACTAAACCATTGATATCAAACACATTGCATTTCACACGTGTGCTCGTTGTGCTAAAAAACATTACAACGCGCACATTTTCTGCTGAAAATTCGAGGGGGTGAAAGTGCTGTAAGGTATTTCGTCATAATAAGAATTGATTCAGCATCGTCGCTCCGGAAACTGGGAGGTGATGCTGAATCAATATTGATAGCCAGCGTTTTGCTGCTGATAAAACAGGTGTCAGATCCGGATACGGAATGCCGGATGAGGACGCCTTGGGGTGCCCTACGGACAAACGCCTATCTGAGCATCTTTAGCTTGCGGTCCTGCGGAGTCGATTCACGGAACGAGATTGCGAAACCGCCGCCTTCTACTGCCTTCTGGACCAAAGTACTCTTCGAGTTACACCTTACTGTGCGGATTGTGTATGCCTGAGGATTGTTCCTGTAATGGGCATCCGGGGCATCCGCATAAATGGTAGCCACGTATTCTTTGTCAGAGTCAAGGAAACTGAAGCTGATTTTGGAGATATGGTCCTTCTCTCCGGTCACATTTCCGACAAACCATTCTCCTGTGCCTTTCGCCTTTCGGGCCACAGTGACATATTCTCCTGGCTCTGCCTCAAGATACCGGCTTTCGGACCAGTCAAGGGCGACATCCTTTATGAACTGGAACGCATCCATGAAACGCTCATAAGTCTCAGGCAGGTCCGCTGCCATCTGCAGAGGAGATGACATTGCCACATAAATTCCAAGCTGGTTGGCTATAGTACAGTTCACATGCGAGTGATTGGACGGATTTATCTTCTCGATATCCTGCTCGAATATGCCAGGAGTATAGTCCATCGGTCCTCCTATGAGACGGGTGAAAGGAAGCACCGTCACATGGAAAGTCTTTGACCCCCCGAACGACTGGTACTCTGTTCCCCTTGCGGACTCGTTGCCTATCAGGTTCGGCCAGGTGCGGCACAGACCCGTAGGACGCACGGCTTCATGTGCATTGACCATGATGCGATAGTCCGCGGCTTTCTTTACGGCCCACAGATAATGGTTTACCATCCATTGGTTGTAATGATTGTTTCCTTTCGGGATGATGTTGCCGACATAGCCTGACTTCACGGCATCATAGCCGTATTTGTTCATGAACCTGTAGGCCGTGTCAAGCTGTCTTTCATAGTTTCTCGGTGAAGCCGAAGTCTCATGATGCATTATAAGTTTCACTCCCTTGGAATGAGCATAATCGTTAAGCGCCTGCACATCAAAGTCCGGATATGGGGTCACAAAGTCGAAGACATACTCCTTCATGTTGCCGAACCAGTCTTCCCAGCCGATGTTCCATCCCTCAACAAGCACTGCATCAAAACCATGCTCTGCCGCAAAATCAATATGCTTCCTTACATTTTCATTGTTGGCCGCGTGTGTCCCGTTAGGTTTTACAAGGCTAAGATCGTCTGTGTCAAGGTGAACGCTTCTGAGATCATTCGTGTATGACCATGAACTCTTGTTCGTTATCATCTCCCACCACACACCGACATATTTGCACGGACGAATCCATGAGGTGTCCTCAATCTTGCACGGCTCATTGAGGTTAAGCGTGATGCGTGACGAAAGGATGTCAGCTGCATTTTCAGACACGATGACAGTGCGCCACGGAGTCGTGCACGGAGTCTGCATATAGGCCTTGTCTCCGTTCGGATCCGGAGTAAGGTGGGCCTTGAACACCAGCCTGCTGTCATCCAGTTCCAGATGCATCGCCGGGTAGTCCACAAGCGCGGCCTCATGCAGATTGATATAAAGCCCGTCATCTGTCTTCATCTGAAGAGAGGTCTGCACTCCGCAATCCGAGAAAATTGTCTGCGACAGGTTATCTGAAATCGCACCCTTCAAGAGGCCGCGTATCTCCGACAGTCTCGATTTCGTATAGTCATATTCCTGGGTGTCATAGTCTCCCGGAATCCACCAGGCAGTATGGTCTCCTGCCATGGCAAACTCTGTAAGCTCATCGGTAATGACAAAATATGTGAGATTGTCCTGGTCTGGAAATTCATACCTGAATCCGAGGCCGTCATTGAACAGCCTGAAACGTATGGTCATCCTCCTGTCGCTGGATGTCTGCCTCAATGTTACGGCCATCTCATTGCAATGGTTCCTTATCGACGACTCTTCGCCCCATACAGGAGTCCAGGTCTCGTCAATCGTGCGGCGGCTTGTTCCGGCTACTTCAAACCAGTCATGCAGTCCGCTGTTGTTGAGCTGGAATCCAAGCCGGCTCTCAGCAATCACGGGCTTGCCCTTATATGAAAGGCAATAGACCGGAGTGTCACCGTTCCTCAGGGAAAATTTCAGGCAGAGGTTGCCGTCCGGTGACATCAGTTCCTGGCCTGCTGCTGAAAAAAGAGGCCAGACAAGAGACAAAAATATTAAAGCTATCTTCTTCATATTTATTTTGTAAGTTTCACGATTTTACATCCGTGTGCCGGGATTACAGCGGAAACGGATGATGCCTTTCCTTCGTCTTCATGCTTCCACAGGTCACGGACATTCCACTCTCCGCTTATACCGAGATCGCTGAACGACACTGTCCTGGACACTGCCGCATCATCCCTGTTGAATAAGCCTATTATATGGCTTCCGTCAGACATCTGGCCGAACCATATCTGGCTGTTCTTGTCCGTCAGTTTGTCACTGAGAGGCTTTCCGACAAAACGGTCTGCGTTCAATGCGAGCATCTCCTCATTAGTGTAGAACTTCACATTGTCACCCATTGTATCCGGCATGTCTGACGGAGTCACAGGACCTCCCGCCATCAGCTGGAGCGATACGGCAAATTCCTTCTCCGCATCCGTATCAAATTTGTTCAGACGGATGAAGTCACCGTCCGGAATAACCTTGCCGCGGCCTGTAATGTGGTTCCAGTATATGAATCCGTCGAACTGGTTATTGCAGTTGGGCCAGTTTGTCCATGACTTGCCTTTGTCATAAGCGGAACAGTGCCACCATCCGCCGGCTCCAGTATCTCCTACGATTCTGACCATGTTGCCGTAACGGGCCTCCAGTTCACCGTCATTGAAGAGATGCGGCATTACGAGAGAGGTGAATATTCCGTATTTCTTTGCTGATTCTGCTATATAGGCGAGGGCACGGCCATAGTTTTCACGGCCGTATCCATGGCCTACAATGCCCATTCCGCGGTCCTTGCCGTCTTCGTACCACGAAAGGAAGTCCATGCGGATATATTCCACCCCAAGCTCTTTGAAGTGCCTGAAGAAGCCGTCGATATATTCCCTTGCCCCAGGATTGTCGGCAACCACCCAGTTGAACCATTGATTCGAAGTGCCAGGGTTGTTTATCGGTGTCTTCCCGTTCCAATAGAGGTCACCGAAAGTATAGTCCGTACCCTCGACCGGTGTCTCACTTGACGAATGAATCCACAGAGGATTGTCATAGATTCCTACTTTCAGACCCTTAGCCTTGCATTTCGCCACAAGATCCTTTATTGACATGGAGCCGTAATGGGTCATATATCCCGACGCGTCATTAGCAAGCATCGGAATGAAACCGTCAGTACATACCATATCGTAGCCGTAAGGCAGAAGTTTTGTCGCGACCATGTCAATAATCTCGTCCCACTGCTCCGCCGTCAGGTCCATGTCCGCGTTTTCGACTCCGGCCCATGACTGCTCGATGCAATATTCATAGACACTCCAGTAAAGTGGAGCCTTGTATGTGTGTATATCTCCTACTTCAGGAAGATCCGGCAATTCATATGTCGGAGGATAATGCATTTCCACGCTATCCCTGCATGAGCTGAAGACAGTGCAGACTGCAACAGCCAATGCCAATAATTTCATTCTTTTCATACTGTCAGAAGTTTTGTGTAAATACGATATGATTCCGCTGCAGAATATATCGCTTTTTCATATGATGGCTTATTTATAATCGTCAGTTCAGTTTCTCTGCCTTGATAGTCCAGTTCTCAAGATCGAAGGTGAGGCGGTATTTTCCAGCTTCGGTGACTCTCCACTGGTCATCTGGATTTTTGGTGTAGACAAAATCAGGGGCAGCAACTCCTGCGGACGAAATCTCGCAGTCAGGAGACGACGGGCGGATGAAAGGACATGAGAATGTGCCGTCACGCTCCGTGCAGGCCTTCATGGTGCCGCTCACGAGCTGCCCTTCCCAGGTGAAGACATACTTGTTGTCCTGTGAAACAGTAAGCTCAGTCGCATTGTCCATGCTCCAGCCATTAGGGGTAGCATCGCCTATCATAAACAGAGTTGAGGTCTCGATAGGGTCTTTCACGGCAATGATTTCTCCGAGATATTCCGTTTCTATGGTCCAGTTCTCAAGATCAAAAGTCAGACGGTAATTACCCGAATCAGTTACTTTCCATTTGTTGTCGGGTGATGCGGAATATACGAAATCATTGCTTTCCGCTCCATCTTTGCCAATTGTACACTGGTCAGAAAGAGGGCGTATAAACTCAACATCCCAGCTGCCAGCAGAAATGCACGCCTTCATCTCTCCGGAAACAAGCGGGCCTTCATACCTGAATATGAAGTCAGACACTTTTTCTGTCTCTGTCGGAGCGTCTATGCTCCAGCCATTCGGGGTCGCATCACCCACGATGTAGAGAACATCGGCAACAATCGGCTCTATGGCCGGACCATCAGGTTCCTTGAGAAATCTTGTGCTCATGGTCCAGTTCCGCAAGTCGAAAGAAAGACTGTACGTCCCTGCCGCAGTAACATTCCATTTGTCGTCAGGATTGCCTGCATGCATTTTGAAAGGCGCATCCGATATATCCTCCCTGCCTATTTCTGTCCCAGCGGTCAACGGCCTTATAAAAGGAACATCCCAGCTTCCGGGCACAAGACAAAGTTTCATTTCCCCTGCATAAAGATCTCCTTCCCATACAAACACCAGCGGGTCTTCATCCGTAGCAGTCAGAGGTGTCGGGGAATCTATGCTCCAACCGTTAGGTGTCGCATTTCCTACCATATACAGACTTGAAGTCTTTATAGGCAGATTCCCGTCTATAATCTTGAATTCTTTCTCGCTTTCGCATCCTGTAATGGCAAAGGCCAGTATCAATGCTGCGGCCGCAGAAAATATATTGTTTATTTTCATGACAATAGGTTTATTCGTGTTTATTTGTTATAACCCGGATTCTGATTCAGGGCAGGGTTGGCATCCAGCACTGGACGCATTATAGGAAATATCTCTGTGTGCCTGCCGGCGTCAGGAGTCTTGTCCCACCATGTTCCCGAACAGAATACCCCATACCTGATAAGGTCTATGCGGCGGCGTCCCTCAGCGAAGAACTCACGTCCCCACTCGTCAAGCATCTCGTCCATATCAAGAGACACCTTCCCTTCCGGCTCATACAACACATTCTCAATATTTTCGGCAGGATAGTTCCTTCGGCGCACCGAATTGAGCAGCTTGCCTGCATCTGCCTTCTGTCCTGAACGGAGCTTGCATTCTGCAAGTGAATAGATTATTTCAGGCAGACGAATCTCCGTATAGTCGCTTTCCATCTGATGGGCGTCTTCGTCGCTGTAGAACGGGTATTTCGCGAAATGCCATCCGGAGTTATGGTCACCGTTGCGCAGTGTGCTGGTCTTGTCCGAAGGCCATTTGTCCGGAGCAAGGCTCTGGAATTTGCCGACTGCATCACGTATATACAGGTCGTATGGCTGTTCGGGAGCACGCACTTTCTTTGTTGCCCCGTTCTCGTCAATGTATTCGAGATAGCCGTACAAGAACATTCCTTCACGCTTGCTGCCGCCGAGATTCCTGTATAGCTTCATCCTCTCGTCGCCTTCATATTTGCGGAAATTCTGCACAGGCATGCCGAGCCTGTATGTGTAGAGATTGCCGTTAAGGTCATAGCTCGGGGAGGCCGCGTACTTGCAGTTGTGGTCTCCGGCCTTGGCCTTGAAATCCCCGAAATACTGGCGTGCATCGGAAGGGACTGTCCACCAGAAAGTGTCGCCCTGATAGTGCCAGAATGAATAGCCCTGCGAGCCTGGAAAGCCGTAGATTACTTCATCGCATGTGTCGTTGTCCCAGTCATATGCAGCGTCCCAGCGTGAGGCAACCTCGTATTGTCCATAGACACCGTCAAGTATATCCTGGGCAATTTTTCCGCATTCCTCATATCTGTCTTCACCTATATACACTTCTGCATTGAGATACAGGCGCACAAGCAGGGCAGCAGCACCGGCCTTTGTCCATTGTCCCTGGATTGCCGCTCCAGACCCGAGGCTTTCCTTTGAGGTGAGAAGAGGCAGGCAGTCCGTAAGTTCTTTTTCAATGAAGTCAAATATAACCTTAGGCTCTACCTGGGTGTCAGTGTTCTTTGATACGTCATTGAAACTTACTGCAAGCGGAATATTGCGGAATGCGTCAAGAAGCCGCAGGTAGAACCATGAACGGAGCACACGGCACTGGGCGTTGAGATTATTGAACTCTATTTCGGAAAAACCGAATTTCTCCGGAGAGAGGTTTTCCATGTCCTCGATGACATAGTTGCACTGCATGATGCCCTGGAAGCAGCCGTTCCATTCGGTCTGGGCGTCTCCTCCGTCCTCAACGTCCCACTGATGGTAGTGCAGGCGGCGCCATTTTCCGCCGTCATCCCACCATCCGTCCCTTGTCGGGGTAATAAGCTGGTCTGCTGAAAGTTCGTTCAGCACATGGCGGCTCTGGATGCTCCAGAAGGCATGCTCGAACGGGCGGAACACGGCACGGATGACATCGTTTTTTGTATTGTAGTAATTTTGCGTGCCAACCTGGTCATAAAGTGTCTCGTCCAGGTTCGTGCAGCCCCAAAGTGCCATAGAGCAGATGGCTGCGGCAGCAATATGATTTAAAATCTTCATTGTCTTCGTGTTAATCGGTTAGTTAGAAATCAATCTGCAGCCCGAGGATGAACTGTCTTGTGGACGGATAATATGTCCTTGAGCCTTGCGCTCCCGGAGTAAGTCCGTTCACCTGGTATGTCGAAGGATCGATGCCGCTGAACTTGGTCAGGGTGAATACATCCTTGACAGTACCGTAAAGCCTGATGCGGTCCAGGAAGCGGCATTCCTTCGGAGTGAATGTGTATCCGAAAGATATGGTGTCCAGCTTGAAATAGTCTCCCCTCTCGAGGAAATAGTCACAGACTACAGGATTGGCCTCAGGCGAGATGTAGAAATTCTTGCCGTAAGCCTTCTTCAGCATGTTTCCGGTGAAATTGCGGGTGCCGTAGTAGAAATCATGGATATTGAAGATATCATAGAAGAATGCTCCACGGAAATATAGCGAAAGGTCAAAATTGCGGTAGCGGAAATTATGGCTTGTGGACATCGTGAACTTCGGCATACCGTTGCCGACTATCTTGCGGTCTGCCTCGCTGGCCTGCGCGGCCCTGATAATGTCACCGTCCTTGTCATAGACGAGCCATTCTCCGTCAGAAGTGTGTCCGGCGTACTCCCACATGTAGAAGTTGCCTATCGGCTGCCCCTTCTCTATGCGCTGGAGATTATAGAACGGATACGGGTCCTCTGTTCCGGCAACGCTGTAATAGTCCTGGCCCACATACTTGGAATTACTGAAGTCCACGAATTTGTTGCTCATTGTGGCTCCCACAACGCTGAATGAATATGTGAAGTTTTTCTTGTCCACGACATTGAAGTGGATGTCAAACTCGAAGCCGCTGTTCTTCATTGTGCCGACATTGACGAAAGTCTCGTCGTGGAGATAAGGCGGAACTGAGACCTTGTAGTTTCCGAGAAGGTCTTCCTGACGGCGATTGAAGTAGTTGAGCGAACCGTAGATGCGGTTCCTGAGGAATGAGAAGTCTATGCCGACGTTCCAGTTCTTTCCCTTTTCCCAGCTGAGGTCAGGATTGACGTTCTTTGACGGTCCCCATACCTGAAAATACTTGTTGTTATAGTAATAGTAGCCGAAGCCGCTCATCGTGTTCAGCGATAGATAGCTTCCGAAGTCCTGGTTACCGGTGACACCATAGTCTGCACGCAGTTTCAGTTCATTGATCCAGTTAACGTTTCTCATGAAATTCTCCTGCGATATGCGCCATCCGACTGATACTGCCGGGAAATTTCCCCATTTGTGGTTCTTTCCGAATTTGGATGAGCCTTCATGGCGCAGCGAAGCCGTAACCATATACTTCCCGTCGAAATCGTAGCTTACACGGCCGAAGAATGAAATCAGTTTGGAATCATTCCTGTAGCTTCCCATCAGCACTTCTCCCTCTTCCTTGGCCAGTTCTCCCGAGCCGAGGTTGTCTGCACCGAGTCCGTCATTCGGGAAGTCCTTGTTTTCCGCATTCAGTCCTGAATATTGTGAATACTGGTATGAATATCCAGCCATTGCCTTGATATTGTGACGCTTGATGCTTGCGCTGTAATTGGTCACCCATTCCATAAGATACTGGCTTTCCTTTGAATATGAGCGGCTTGCCATTCCTTCATATCCGGCATTGATGCACTGAGTGCTGGTAGATGGACGGAACCACGAGTTGTCGTTGCTGTACTGGTGGTCGGCAAACATTATCTGTGTCGTAAGGTTATGGTTGCTTTCACCTCCCTTTGCGAGCAGCGGCAGAAGGTTGAGCTTTACAGTGCCGTCCCAGTCGAGCAGCTTGGTGTCAGCGTGGTCCTGCTCCAGAAGCTGGCTTTCCACGGGGTTATATCCAGCTACCTGTCCTTTGAAATTATAATATCTTCCAGGATTGTCCGGGTCCATTATAGGAGTGGTCGGATTTGCTTCGATTGCTGTACGGAATACGCTCCAGTCTGCATTGTCACGTGAAATAACACGCGGTGCAATGTTGGCCGTGATTGTGAACAGGCCGTTTTTGGTTGTATGCATTACAGATGCGCGTGCTCCGTATTCCCTGCGTTTTGAGCGCAGGTCTATGCCCTTGGCATCACGGTAGTCCGCACTTACGCGGTAATTGCTTTTTGCGTTTCCGCCGCTGACTGTCAATGTGTGCTGCATTGTGCTTCCGGTGCGGCTGACAGCATCAAGCCAATCAACGTTTCCGCCAAGATCGACTCCGCTGTCTCCCCATCCCAAGCGTACGTCACGGTATTCCTGTGCATTCATCATATCAAGTTCTTTCTTGACAGTGTTCCATGAATACATTCCGGAATATGACGTATGGAGCGAACCGTCCTTGCTTCCTTTCTTTGTCGTCACGACGATGACTCCGTTTGAACCGCGTGTACCGTAGATTGCCGAGGCCGCACCGTCCTTGAGGATGTCGAATGATGCGATGTCATTAGGGTTTATGTTGGTAAGGTTTCCTCCCGGCACACCGTCGATTACAATGAGCGGACCGAGTCCTGCCGAACGTGACGACACACCGCGTATCTGGATGCTTGCCTGGTTGTTGGGGTCACCTGCTCCGGTGTTTGTTATTGAAACTCCCGGTACTTTTCCCTGAATCATCATGGTCGGGTCAAGCGAACTTGGAGTAAGGAAGTCTTTTTCGCTTACGTGAGATATTGCTGACGTCAGCTCTTTCTTGTCCATTGTACCGTAGCCTATGACAATTACCTCATCCAGAAATTCCGCATCGTCCTGAAGCACAACGTTGATTTCGGTGCGTCCGTCGACTTTCTGCACGAGTGTCTTGAAGCCGAGGAAAGAAAATTAAAGGGCAGTGGAGGGAGAGAATGTCAGTGACCATTTTCCGTCGGCATCCGAGATTGCGCCGTTT
>CAMWUW010000021.1 GCA_947177525.1 uncultured Bacteroidales bacterium
TCTGGTGGGCGCGGTTATGTGTATAATCGACAGCATATTCTTATAAACGGTGGATTCTGTCGCCGTTCCGGAAGCCCATCTCGTATGCCAGCTCATTTACATATATGCTGTTTCCTTCGTTGCTTAGGTAGCTCTCGCCCCAGTGTGCCAGAATACCTGTATATATGCCGATTGCAAATATGAAATTGAACAGCACACCGCCTCCGATAACCAAAAGACGCTGCCATGCCGGCTTTGCCCTGAATTCCCATGGCTGCGGTTCACTCTTCATGAAGTCAGTGTCCAGTGACTCGTCCACCATGCCTGAAATCTTACAGTAGCCTCCGAGCGGAAGCCATCCGATTCCGTATTCCGTGTCAGAATTCTTCGGTTTCCATTTGAAAAGGCTGAATCCGCCTGCGTCAAAGAACAGATAGAACTTGTCAACCTTGATTCCGAATATTTTTGCAAAAGTGAAATGCCCGAGTTCATGCACAAGAATCAGTACGGACAGGGCAAGTATGACCTGTAGGGCCTTTATAAGAATAATCATCAGTCAGAAGTTTATTAAAATGATTTGGATGCCGCTATTTTCTGAGCCATTTCAGCAGCTTTCGCGTATGTTTCCCTGTCTGTCTCAAAAATTGCGTCAAGATCCGGGTCTGCAACAAAATCCATACCGTCCATGCAGCTGCGCACAATGTCCGTAATGTCATAAAAACCTATTCTGTCCCGGAGGAAGGCAGCCACGGCGGCCTCATTTGCAGCATTCATTATGCACGCCATATTGCCACCTTTTTCCAGTGCCTCATACGCAAGGCTGACGGCAGGGAACTTATCCGTGTCGGCATCATGGAACGTCATGCTTCCTATGCCCGCAAAATCAAGCTTACGGTTGTCCAGCGGAAGACGGAACGGGTAGCTGAATGCGAATTGTATTGCCTCCCGCATGTCCGGGTGCCCCATTTGTGCGATTACGGAGCCGTCTTCATATTCCACCATAGAATGTATTATGGACTCAGGATGCACCACCACATGTATCCGCTCTCCAGGAGTGCCGAACAGCCACCTTGCCTCGATTATTTCGAGGCCCTTGTTCATCATTGTCGCAGAATCTATGGTTATCTTGCTTCCCATGCTCCAGTTGGGATGCCTGAGTGCTTCGGCGCTTGTGGCATTGGCTATCCTGCCGCGTTCCCATGTGCGGAACGGACCCCCGGATGCCGTAAGGTGGATTTTCTTGATTTCCGCTCCCGCCGACCCCATCAGGCATTGGAAAATTGCAGAATGCTCAGAATCGACCGGGATAATGCGTGCTCCGTGCCTCGCCGCAAGGTCCATCACTATTTTTCCCGCGGCAACCAGGGTCTCCTTGTTGGCCAGCGCGATTGTTTTCCCGGCCTTGGCCGCAGCTACCGTGGAGGACAGTCCGCTGAATCCCACCATTGAAGTCAGGACTATGTCTACATTGTCTCCTGCAGCCAGGTCGCATACGGACTGCATCCCCGCAAACACCTTTATATAGTGTGGCTTCAAAGCTTCTGAAACCTCTTCATATTTCTTCTCATTGCATATTACGACAGAGTTCGCATCGAATTCAATAGCCTGCCTTATCAGCAGTTCGGAACTGTTGTTTGCTGTAAGAAGTTCAACTTCGAACAAATCCCGGTGCTGGCGTATGACGTCCAGTGCCTGTCTTCCGATAGATCCTGTGGATCCAAGTATCGCAATTCTTCTTTTTTCCATTTTCGTGAATGACTGTTGTCAGAAATTTATATACTTAGTAGGGTCGACTGATTCTCCCCTGTACCAAAGTTCAAAATGCAGATGGTCTCCCGTGGTCAGCTTTCCGGTGTTGCCTACGAGCGCGATTGGGGCGCCGGCGGAAACCTTGTCTCCCGTTTTCTTGAGAATCTTCTGGTTATGCTTGTATATGGAAATTATATTCGACCCGTGCTGTATCTGGATTGTATAGCCGGTATCCTCGCTCCAGCCGTCATATATCACCGTACCGTCTGCAACAGCCTTTATGACTGAACCGGCAGGCGCAGTTACATCGATGAACGGATGGAGCACCGGGTCATATCCCTGCGATACGACACCTTTGAGTGGCGTGAAGAAAAGCATTCCCTCTATAGGCAGTTCACGCTTTCTTCTGGTTGATATGTCGAACATTTCTTCTTTTTTCACCTCTTCCCGCAGCAATGAGTCCCTGTTCCTCAGGTAGGCCGGGTCGGCTTCTTCTTTGCCGCTCTCTTTCCTTGAACTCAGCATTCGGTCTATGTCGACAGGTTCCATGCCGTCCACTGCGCGCCTGAGGTTCTCGGCATACAATTCCCAGCGGTATATGACTGTTTCGAGAGAATCCATCCTGATGGCGTTCTGTATGGCAGCCCTTTTGGTGCGTGCGTCCGGATATCCGGGTATAAAAGTCCTGACCGGCGTAAATGCTATGACAGAAAAAATGGCGGCGCACAGCATGACGGACACGCTTACTGCTGCGACAAAGAAGCCGGTCTTTGTGAATCTTATGGAAATCAGTTGTTTCCCTGTGCCTTCTTCCGTCATTCTCAGCCGGAATATTCCTGTCTTGTTTTCTTTGCTCATGATGTTTTTGTAGCGTCCCGTTATTTGCGAAACTTGAATTAAGTAGTAACTTTGCATCCGAATGGACAGAATTATAGGCATAGATTACGGACGGAAACGGGTCGGCGTCGCGGTAAGCGATCCGCTCGGAATCTTTGCGTCTGCATTGGATACGGTCCCGTCTGCAAAGATAATGGATTATCTTAAAAAATATTGTGAAAATGAAAATGTGGTCCGTTTTGTTGTCGGATATCCGGTCAATATGGACGGGGCACCCTCGGAGGCGGCTCAGTATGTGGATGCATTTCTGAAACATCTTTCCAAAGTTTTTCCGGATATTCCTGTTTCTCTTGAAGATGAACGCTTTACGTCAGTACTTGCGCATAGGGCCATGATTGACGGAGGGATGAAGGCCAAGGACCGCATGAATAAAGAGTCTGTGGACAGGATAAGTGCGGCCATAATACTTCAGAGCTATATGGACCGTGTCTCCGGCAGCGCTCCTGTTTTTCATGATATGTCAGCTGTGCCTGATTCCATGTCCGTAAAGGTTACAAAAAAACAGAGAAGAAGATAATGATATTGCCGATTTATTTGTATGGCTCCACTGTCCTCAGGAAGGATAATGCTGAAGCCGATCTTAATGACAGGGAAGGAATCTCAAAACTTGTGTCGGACATGTGGGAAACCTTGAAAGAGGCGGACGGATGCGGGCTTGCTGCTCCGCAGGTGGGAGTGAATGTCCGTGTCCTTATTGCCGACGGAACAGATATGGCCGATACTTATGAGTATCTTAAGGATTTCAGAAGAACCATGATAAATCCTGTGGTTCTGGAGGAGAGCGACAGCACCTGCGAATTTTCCGAGGGGTGTCTCAGTGTGCCGGGGATTTATGCTGAAGTGCGCCGTCCTTCAAGCATGACAGTCGAGTATTATGATGAGAATCTGGAGAAGAAGACAGAATTCTTCGACGGCTTTGCCTGCCGTATCATACAGCATGAGCTTGGACATCTTGAGGGAGAGGTTTTCGTCGACCATATTTCACCGATACGCCGCAAAATGATTGCCCGCAAGCTGCAGGGAATATCAAAAGGAGCGGTATCCACAAGATATAAGACAAAAAAATAAAATTATGGGAGCATTTCACGCTTACGATATCCGTGGAGTCTATAACGTGGACTTCGACAAGGAGACGGCCTACAAGGTGGGCTATTTTCTGCCTGAACTTCTGTCTGTTGACAAAGTGCTTGTCGGAAGGGATTGCAGGACTTCATCAGATGAGATACATGAGTACCTTCTCAAAGGAATAACCGATGCAGGAGCAGATGTGCATGACATAGGCCTGAGCACGACGCCGATGGTGTATTTCGGCACAGCAAGATACGGGTTCAGGGCATCAGTCCAGATAACGGCTTCACATAATCCCGCCGAGTATAATGGAATGAAAGTCTCTCGCGAGAATGCCCTTCCGGTGGGTTTCGACACAGGGCTCGGACAGATACAGGAATGGATTGAGTCAGGACGTCCGTGTCCTCCTTCGGATACAAAGGGCAAGGTGGTCAGTATGGATATCCGTGCAGACTATCTTGATTTTCTCCGGGGCTACAAGGGAGATTATTCCGGACTCAGGATTGCATTTGATGTTTCCAACGGCATGGCTTCGCTTTTTGTCCGCGACATATTCGGAGATGCGCCTTCATATATATATGAGGAACTTGACGGCCGTTTCCCGAATCATGAGCCGAATCCTCTTGTACAGAAGAATGTGGCTGACCTCAAAAAGCTTGTTCTGGAAACAGGGGCTGATGTCGGAGTCATTTATGACGGTGATGCTGACCGCGTGATGTTCGTTGACGAGAACGGACGGTTCATTTCACCGGACCTCATGATTGCCGTCCTCGGGCATTATTTCCTTGAGGAAAGGGGCGAGAAAGGGATTGTGCTCCAGGACATCAGAAGCTCCAAGGCAGTCGGGGAGTACCTCGCGCCTATGGGAGGCGAGATGCGCACATGGAAGGTCGGACGTGCATTTGCGGCGCATAAGCTGCGCGAGCTTGACGGCGTATATGGCGGAGAACTTGCCGGGCACTATTACTTCCGCGACTTTTTCTACTCTGACAGCGGGATCCTGGCGTCAATACTTATATTGAATGTCATTTCGGGAATGAAGGCCAAGGGTATACGCCTGAGCCAGCTCATATCCGGAATCGAAAAATACCGCAATTCCGGTGAGATAAACTTCCGGCTTGAAGATAAGAAGGGAGCCATGGATGCGGTACGTGATTATTTCATGAAAAGCGAGGAAAGCACTGCATATATGGATTTCGACGGATATAGGGTCGAGTTCCCGCAGTGGTGGTTCAACATCAGGCCTTCAAACACTGAGCCTTACCTCAGGTTTATATGTGAGGCATCTTCTGAGGAGCTTCTTCAGGAAAAGGTTGCCAAGGTGAGGGAGATACTTAAGGAACAGTTCGGGGCGGAATGACAGGAATCATGAAAAAAGGTTTTGCTGCATTGCAGATATGTATTGCGGCCGCTTTGCTTTGCATGGCTGTCCAGACCGTGCAGGCAAACACTCCTGTGAGGATTGACACAATGAAGACGCATCTGACCGTCCGAAGGCCTGCTCTGGAGCCTGTGCCTTCTCTTATGGTGTCACCTTCAGATCCAGTGGATACGCTTGACACTGTCAATGAACATGTAAAGGTAATCCTTTATGGAGACAATACCTGGCAGTACTACAAGACTCCCGGCTTTCAGAAGATTTCCGGAGTCTTCGACGAGTGCTGGAGCAGCAGCGTCACAAATCCCTATGGAGTCGTACAGTCGTCTCTTCCGGATTCATGGTCTCTGTGGCTTGTCGACAGCCTTTGCCAGTACCACTGTCCTTACCAGGGCAGCGTTTACTACAGAGGCAAGTTCGGCATACGCCGCGGCCGCAGGCACCAGGGCGTTGACCTTCCGCTAAAGACAGGGACGCCTGTATATGCTGCATTTACTGGAAAGGTGAGAGTCTCGAAATATTGGGGAGCCTATGGCAATCTTGTCGTCATCAGGCATGACAACGGTCTGGAGACGTTTTACGGACATCTCTCACAAAGGCTTGTGGAGGAAGGAGAGTGGGTCAATGCCGGACAGGTAATCGGTCTCGGAGGCTCTACCGGCCGCTCTACAGGGCCGCATCTTCATTTTGAGACCAGATACAAGGGCCTGGCCTTTGACCCGCAGTGGCTGATTGATTTTGAGAAAGGTGAGCTTCGCCATCGGCTTTTTGTGCTGAAAAAGAAATACTTCAGTCCGTACAGCAGCTATGAGCAGGATTTTGAAGATGAAATCCTTAATGAAGAGGATGACAAGAAAGAAGACGCAGAAAAGGCTGCCATGAAATACTATGTTATCCGTTCCGGTGATACATTGAGCAAAATTGCGAGAAACAACGGGACATCGGTCAGCGCACTGTGCCGCCTTAACGGAATAACAACTTCCACGACCTTGAAAATAGGGCGCAAGATCAGGGTAAGATAAATAAAGACAGGAAAAATTCGTTAAAACCGGATAATTGTATAATTTTGCAGTCCTTTTCCGCAGGACTGCTCTCTGTATGCCCGGGTTGCGGAAAGATAAATGCTCAGATTATGCAGGATATAAGAAACATCGCGATCATCGCACACGTTGACCATGGCAAGACCACGCTTGTCGACAGGATGATCTATCAGGCGCGTCAGGCGCGTGAACAGGAAAAGCTGGGAGAGCTGATTCTTGACAATAACGATCTTGAAAGAGAAAGAGGAATTACAATTCTTGCAAAGAATGTATCGGTTACATATAAGGGAGTCAAAATCAATGTGATTGACACCCCGGGCCATAGTGATTTCGGTGGCGAGGTCGAGCGTGTGCTCAATATGGCGGACGGCGTCCTTCTTTTGGTCGACGCTTTCGAAGGCTGTATGCCTCAGACCCGTTTTGTGCTCCAGAAGGCCATTGAGATGGGAAAGAAGCCTGTGGTTGTAATCAATAAGGTTGACAAGCTGAATTGCCGTCCTGAAGAGGTGCAGGAAGAGGTATTTGACCTCATGTTCTCTCTTGGTGCGACTGAAGACCAGCTTGATTTCCGCACAGTGTATGGAAGTGCAAAGCAGGGCTGGATGTCACTTGACTGGAAGCAGCCTGCCTCTGACATAACTGCGCTTCTTGATACGATTCTTGAAGTTGTGCCTGCCCCTCAGATAAATGAAGGAACTCCTCAGATGCTCATTTCTTCTCTTGAATACTCTCCTTATGTGGGCAGAATTGCTGTCGGAAGGGTTACGAGAGGCTCTCTGAAGGCAGGAATGAATATTACTCTGTGCAAGCGGTATGACATATTGCAGAAGCAGAGAATCAAGGAGCTCATGATATTCGACGGCCTCGGAAAGTCAAAGGTTGATGAGGTGCAGTGCGGTGATATATGTGCCGTTGTAGGGCTTGAGGGATTTGAAATCGGCGATACTGTTGCTGACTTTGAAAATCCGGAGGCTTTGCCGCCTATTTCCGTGGACGAGCCTACTATGAGCATGCTTTTCAGCATAAACAATTCTCCGTTCTTCGGACGCGAAGGCAAATTTGTTACCTCAAGGCATCTTAAGGATAGGCTCGAAAAGGAGCTTGAGAAAAATCTTGCCCTGAGGGTGAAGCCCGGTCCAAATGCCGACTCGTTTGTGGTATATGGCCGTGGTGTCCTGCATTTGTCTGTGCTGATTGAGACCATGCGCCGTGAAGGCTTTGAGCTTCAGGTCGGGCAGCCTAAGGTGCTTGACAAGACTATCAATGGCCAAAGATGCGAGCCTGTGGAAAATCTTACGATTGAGGTGCCGGAGGAATTTGTCGGCAAGGCTATCGAGATTTCGACCCGCAGAAAGGCTGCCCTGGTACACATGGAGAGCCGCGGTGACCGTACTCATCTTGATTTTGACATTCCTGCACGTGGCCTTATGGGGCTTCGCAGCAATCTTTTGACAGCTACGCAGGGTGAGGCTGTGGTTGCTCACCGTTTCAAGGGATATGAGCCTTATAAGGGTGACATCGAGAGGCGCACAAACGGCTCGCTGGTTTCTCTTGAGACCGGATTGTCCGTGGCATATTCAATGGATAAGCTTCAGGACAGGGGACGCTTTTTCATAGAGCCTGGTGTGGAGATTTATGCCGGCCAGGTAGTAGGGGAGCATACACGTGAGCGTGACCTCAACATAAATATTTGCAAGACAAAGAAACTTACTAATATGCGTGCTTCCGGAAGTGACGACAAGGTCATGCTTCCGCCTCCTGTAGTCTTCTCTTTGGAGGAAGCGCTGGAGTATATTCAGGAAGATGAGCTTGTTGAGGTTACTCCTAAGTCTATGAGGATTAGGAAGATAATATTGGATGAGATAGAAAGAAAGAGAAAAAGTTCTGCATTGGATTGCTAATAATAAAAATTTTGTTTACCTTTGCAGGCCCAAATCTGTTTATAGGTTGATATGGGTGAAGATTTTGTAATACCTTTAAATGGATTGGCTGCCGGAGAAAACATTTTCTCGTGGCATGCCGGTAAGGAGTTCTTCGAAAGATTTGACAATTCCGAAATTCTGGATGCGCAATTTGATGCAAGTGCGGCAGTGGAAAAGTCAGGACAGTATATCGGTGTTGACTGCAATGTTGACGGCCATGTTACAGTAGAATGTGACAGATGTCTTGAAAATCTTCTTATTCCTGTTCACGTGGAAATCAGGTTGAGCGTGAAATATGGTGACGGGGAGACCTCGGATGAACCTGCGGACGGAGACAGGGAAGTGATTTTTGTCCCTTCTGCAAGTGCCGAGCTTGACATGAGCCAGATAATATATGACTATGTCTGCCTTTCTCTGCCTATGCAGAGGGTGCATCTGCCCGGCGGGTGCAATCCGGATGCCGTAAAATATATAGGAACCAGAGATGATTCCATGCCGGACACTTCGGATAATCCTTTCGGAATGCTTAAGGATCTCCTTAAATAGAGACAAATAAATTAAAAATATAGAACAATGGCACATCCAAAACACAAGGTCTCCAAACAGAGACGTGACAAAAGAAGGACACATGACGTGGCTGTAGTTCCTACACTCGGAACATGTTCAAACTGCGGTGCAACTATCATGTACCACAGAGTTTGCCCAGAGTGCGGCTATTACAGAGGTCGTCAGATCATTGAGAAGAAAGCTGAGTAAGCATTTCTTTATGGCCCTGTAGTTCAACGGATAGAATGGAAGTTTCCTAAACTTTAGATAGCAGTTCGATTCTGCTCGGGGCTACTAGGGGCTTGACTAATAAGTATTAGTCAAGCCCCTTTTTCTTATTTTAGGTGAGGTCAACCTCGGTCCTGTCACCAAATATCCAAATCCCAGAGAGTTATTCTGACCTTTGGGGTCAGCCTCTTTTCTTTTTTTCGATGAGGATAAATCCGTGCTGCGTAACGCATTGACCTGTAGCATGATAATGAAAATCGCTGCCCCATTTTAGGGGTAGCGATTTTCTGGAATGGGTTGAGGGTCAGGAGGTTACGTATCGTGGGACAGGGCGCTTCGGGTGGGCTTCAGGCGTTCCAGGTCTGCTTTCAAAGTGTAGGACTTGGAACACTTTGGAATTGTACTGTGTTCATTTTGAATGTGTTACAAAATTTAACCGTTCCAGGTCTGCGTTTTAAGTGTGACACCTGGAACGCCTTAAAATTATAACATCTTGATTAATAGTATCTTACAAAATTGTACCGTTCCAGGTCATCCATAAAGGCTGCACACCTGGAACGCATGCATACATAAATCTGTACCGAAAAGTTCCGGCTACCACGCGAATATCTTGGCAAACCTGAAGCTAAAGAACGTGTCAAGGCAAAATCATGGTTGTTTTTCATTTTGTGCTGTACCTGGTGCCAATAATTGCGTGGTATACAATCGATTGTAAATCAATTGATTCCCATAAATCGCTGCCCCAAAAACGGGGCAGCGAATAGTGGAAAGTAGTTGAGAATCAGAGCTTTACGTATTATGGTGCGGGTGAAAACGACAGGTGGGAGCAGCGGAAAACAGGTGAAAATAGCGGAAAGCAGGTTGGGACAGAGGAAATCTTTGTGCCGGACTGCTGTCAGAAATGTTTTTCTTGAACCATGCGTTCCAGGTCTGCATTTTAGGCCAATCTATCACCCCAGATGTCCAGGTGACCTCAAAATAGTTTACGCGTTGCGGAAACTTTCTGCAGATGAGCGGCAGGTTTGCATCCGTATGCCGGAATCTACCGCGGGTGTGGAAGCCGGAAGTATCCGTGTTCATGAAATATAATGTATAGATGCATATAAGTATTTGTGATACAAATTATTTGACTATATTTGTGTCGGACTGGCATTTATACGCTTGAGCCTTGGCATAATCAAAGTAGACTTTGCTTCTGCTCTCGGCTTTTGGCTATGTTTGTGTTGTTGTGTGGAATTCTGTAGATTTTGTAACTATGAAAAAGATTTTTTTGGTAATTGTTCTGTTGGTGTGCGGATTTGCTCTCCATAGCCAGAATAAGGGTGAAATGTATGTTTCCGGAATTATTTCTTCCGTAGGAGGAAAGGTGGAGAAGCTAAGGTTTACGCAGAGCGGCAACTTTAGCCCGCATCAATATAGCGAGACGATAAGGAGTACGCCGGAATTGACATTTACCCCGGAGTTCGGATATTTTGTTGCAGACAAATGTGCTCTGAGAGGCTCCTTGTCGTATGGATATGAAAGGGTCAAGACCCATATCATTGCTGATGAGGTTGAGACGCTCAGCTATGACTACACGCATTCGTTCTCATTTAAATCCGGGCTCAGCTATTATGCAAGAATCTGCAGAAAATTCTATTACCGTCCGGGACTCTGTGTCTCATTCGGATTTAACAGAGAAATAAGCCTGTCTGATGAGGACACTCACATCCAGACCCCTTTTATATTCGGAATCTCATTCGAACCGGCAGCATTTGAAGTCAAGCCGACCGATCATTTCGGCTTTATGTTCAGGTTGTTTACATGTGATTTATATTTTCTCAGAAAGAAAGCAGCCCTTGATATGCATTTTTGGGCTGCTGCAATAGGCTTCCAGTATTACTTTTAAAATTTAAATATCCTGGCGGTACATTATTTCAGCATTTTCGGCAGGCGGAGGATTTCCTGTTGGAGAGCTTCAAGAAACTTTGCCGCATGCGCACCGTCCATCTGAGTGTGATGGAACTGGAATGAAATCATCAGCCAATGCCTGAACCATGTACGGCGGTAGCGTCCCCAGATCATGAACGGATTGTTGAATATTCCGCTGTACATTCCTACGGCACCGTCAATATCATATTCCGCGAGTGCAGATGTGCCGATTACCGTATTGTCTGTCATTTCATTGCATTATAA
This sequence comes from uncultured Bacteroidales bacterium, assembly GCA_947177525.1. Taxonomy (GTDB): domain Bacteria; phylum Bacteroidota; class Bacteroidia; order Bacteroidales; family UBA932; genus Cryptobacteroides. The sequence continues at coordinate 10,983 of CAMWUW010000021.1, forward strand.
AAAGGTCAGGACCGCATCCGAAGGACGTCCATCTGTCCGGAATTATTCTCCCGGACAGGATGTATGGACCGGGGGCCCGCAGCGGGATTCTGTGCTGTGCGGTCTTGCCAAGGTAATCTGTTGGCCGCTTACTTTGTATAATCCGGTGAGATTGCCTTATTTGCATCGGATTCCTGCTGCCGGATGAAATCAAGGACTTCATCAAGACTGCCGCTTACCAGGTCGAAGAGCCTGTACATAAGTTCCGGTTCCTGCTGTTGCGGGATATATGCTATAGTCTTTCTTCCTGATCCTGCGAACCATCCCGCTTCTGTGTGTGCGCTTCTTCCGCATGGCAATACCAGGATGCAGGTGTCTGCCCATTCCATTGCATCCCTGTCTGTCTTGAATCCTTCTTCTGAAACAGGGGACTGCAGTCCTTTGCAGTATTGCTCTGTTGTCCAGTCCTGCCATTCGGGGTCAACAAGGTCCCAGCGGAAGCCTCCTTTGCCATGTGGAGGATTGCGGAAATCATAGACTTCGTGGCCGGCTGTCCTGAGCCTTTCCACTACTTCCGGCTGCCATGGGTTGCGCCAGCTGCTTGCGACATAGATTCGTGCCATTGAGAATAAAGTTTTGGGTAAAGGTAGCAATTTGGAAGACAATTGTGCCAATATTTTAATTGATATCTCTGCAAAAGGTCGTGCTAAAGTCCTATATTTGTGCTTTGCACATATATACGCCTGTGCTTCGGCAAAGTCAAAATAAATTTTGCCTCTGCTCTCAGCTTTTGGCTATGTTTGTGAAAACAATATCATAATGACACTGAAATGAATACAGACAGGTATATTCTTGCCCTGGACCAGGGGACCAGCAGTTCAAGGGCAATCATCTTTGACGCCAGGGGCGCAGTTGCCGCATCGGCTCAGAAAGAATTCACTCAGATTTTCCCGGAACCGGGCCGTGTGGAGCACAATCCCCAGGAAATCTGGTCTTCGCAGGCATCGGTGATTGCGGAGGCAATGGCTTCAATCGGGATAAACGGACGGAATATTGCCGGAATCGGCATAACGAATCAGAGGGAGACTGTAATCGTCTGGGATGCAGAGAGCGGTATGCCTGTGTACAACGCCATCGTCTGGCAGGACCGCAGGACTTCCGGATATTGCGACTTCCTGAAGGACAGCGGAAAGGCGGAGATGATAAGGCAGAAGACCGGACTGGTCATTGATGCATACTTCAGCGCCACAAAAATAAGATGGATTCTTGAGAATGTCGCAGGTGCACGGGAGAAGGCAGAAAGGGGAGAATTGCGTTTCGGTACGGTGGACACCTGGCTTATATGGATGCTGACAAGAGGGGAGGTACATGCCACTGATGTCAGCAATGCTTCGCGTACAATGCTGTTCAACATTCACAATCTTGCCTGGGATGCGGAACTTCTGGAACTGTTCGGCATTCCTGAGTCCATGTTGCCTCAGGTGAAGTCTTCAAGCGAAGTCTACGGCTACACGAAGACAACGCTGTTTGCTCACCATGTGCCGATTGCCGGAGTGGCCGGAGACCAGCAGGCGGCTCTTTTCGGTCAGCTTTGCGTGGAGCCGGGTTCTGTAAAGAATACATACGGGACAGGGTGTTTCCTGCTGATGAACAGCGGGGACAAGCCCATAATTTCATCCAATAATCTGCTGGCCACCGTTGCCTGGGAAATCGGAGGAAAGGTTACTTATGCTCTTGAGGGCAGTATATTCGTGGCCGGATCTGTGGTCCAGTGGCTTCGTGACGGCCTTGGCATCATCCGCTCTTCGTCTGAAGTGGAGGAATTGGCGGCAAGCGTTCCGGACAGCGGAGGAGTATATTTTGTGCCTGCATTGACCGGGCTTGGGGCGCCGTATTGGGACCAGTATGCCCGTGGAGGCATATATGGGCTCAGCCGTGGAACTACCGCCGCGCATATTGCCCGTGCCGCTCTTGAGGGTATTGCCTTTCAGACAATGGATATAGTGAATGCAATGCAGAAAGATGCTGGAGTCGCTTTGCGTGAACTGAAAGTTGACGGCGGAGCCTCCGGAAACAATCTGCTTATGCAGTTCCAGGCTGACATTCTCGGAACGGAGGTGATTCGCCCGAAGGTTACGGAGACAACTGCACTCGGGGCGGCCTATCTTGCCGGGATTGCCGTGGGGTACTGGAAAGATATGGACCATATAAGGGAGCAGTGGCAGGCTGACAGGCGCTTCCTGCCTTCTGCCTCAAAAGACTGTATGGACCGTGCAAAGGCAGGGTGGGCAGAAGCTGTCCGCCGCACTATTCTTTCATCCTCGAGTCAATGATTATTGTGACCGGGCCGTCGTTGACGAGCGATACCTGCATGTCCGCTCCGAACACTCCCTGCTGGACCTGCCTGCCGAGTGATGCCGAGAGGAGGTCGCAATATTTCTGATACATTGGAACTGCTGTCTCATGTCCGGCAGCCCGGATGTATGACGGGCGGTTTCCTTTTTTGGTGGATGCGGTGAGAGTGAACTGTGACACGGCAATGACTTCGCCTGAGATGTCCTTTACGGATAGGTTCATGACGTCGTTTGTGTCATTGAATATTCTTAGTCCGGCAGTCTTGGAAGCAAGCCATGCCGCGTCTTCTTCAGTGTCGCCGTTCTCTACTCCGACGAGCACAAGGAGACCCTGGCCGATTTCTGCGACCCTCCTGTCCTCTATGTCCACTGATGCGGACCTTACCCTTTGTATTACGATTCTCATAATGTTGCAGAATCTTTTATATTATCGTTGTCCCGGATTGGCTTTGATTGAGTCAGTCTATGCTGCTGTGCAGTATTTTTTCAAGATCTGCTGTCATCTGTTCACGTGAAATCAGCTGTATGCCTTTGATTCCCATCTCTTCGGCAGCCTTGACATTGTATGCGTTGTCGTCGATGAATACACATTCAGACGGCGTGAGCCCGTATCTTGTCAGCAATATGCGGTATATTTCCGGTGAAGGCTTTATGACTTTTTCCTCTCCGGACACTACGGTTCCCTCCATCAGTGAGAGGACCGGGTATATGTCTCTGACGAGGGCGAAAGTCTCTGCAGACCAGTTCGTGAGACCATAGATATGGTAGCCTCTGTCCTTCAGCCCTTTTACAGTTTCGTACATTCCCTCTATCTGGCCTCCCATCATCCTGAGCCATTCTGTGTGGTACATCCCGATTTCCTTTTCCCATTCAGGATGCAGTGCCGTAAGTTCCTTTACGCCTTCTGTGAAAGGCTTGCCTGCATCAAGGGTCGCGTTCCACTGCGGCGTGCAGATGTTGTCAATGAACCATTGTGCCTTTTCGCTGCTTCCGAAATGGCTGTCAAATACATAGTGGGGATTCCAGTCAAGGAGCACCCCGCCGAAATCGAATATGATGTTCTTTATCATGTCGCAAATGTTTTTCAGCTGGCGAAGTTACTAATTTTTGATGTATTGCTGATCAATGTGTACAGTGTGTCAAATCGATATTCAAAATTTTGTCAGATACTTATAAAAAACTATCTTTGCGCCCCGAATTTAAGATGCTATAATAGTTTTTAGATGTATTAAGAGTTTTACTTATGAAAAAAACAATTGTTTTCTCATTTGCCGTAATGGTGTTTTTAACTTCGGCTGGATTATTATCTTGCTCTAAAATAGAACCTTATGAGGTGAGGAAAGCGGAAATGGCTAAAGTGGTAAACAGGCAGACCGCATCTCGAAACTTTTCCATTGCCCTTTCCAAAGCTGTTTGTTCCCACAGTGAAGTACGCGAGTTTCTTAAAAACGAAGCGTTAAAATGTTTTGATAACGACTATGATGTTTTTTATCCTTTAGTGAAGAACTTGCCGGTAGCTGAGTTGGGTACATTTCGTGAGATTATTATTACAGAACTTGGAAGCGAGCAGAGTATGCGGGAAATAGAACAGTGGCTTCCAACCCTAACAATATATGTAAGTGACGTCACATGGTTTGATTCAGATGGATTCTGTGCAAAAAATTGGGATACTTCCGACCAGAGGGCGGCGGTCACTTATAAACATGACGATGGGCTGTGCCACGAGTTATTCTCTAACGGCTATTATCTCGGCAACATCGAACCTGGAACAATTCCTGGAGGTGCGGTTCTTATTGTAAAATGTAATGAAAGGCTCACAGCGACATCGGTGACAAAATCCGGTGACACTGAATATTCTTTCATAAGTGACGTTTTCGATGCAAGTAAGAATACTATTTATACGAAAGCCAATAATAGATATACGGGAAAGTATACTACAAGTTGGATTCAAGGACAGGATCCTCAGGACAATTCCGATATAATATCGGCGGATTATCTGAATCGTCTAAATCCGGACATTATAGGGGCATATAATTTATTAAAGGATGAATCTTATGCTCTTCAGAATGATTATATCTATTATGGCATGACGCCGGAGGTGCCAAAAGGGAAACTCAGGAACGATGTGCGTTCAAAGATTGTCCGCTTTAAGATTGCTCCCAGGTCGTTCAATGCATTGTTTGATGACACTGAAAGGGGTGATTGCAATTTTGTGGATTCCTTTGAGACGGACGATAATGGCAAGGGATATGCGGCGGAACCTTCAGTAGAAACGATTTATTCAAGATTATGGACTGAAGGAGCCTTGGAGATCAATGTGAGAATATATAAAGGCAGTGATTCAGGGAAAGCGGCACTCGTTACTAATTTTTATTATGATGTCAAGGCGAAAGATCTGTTCACAATTAAAAGTAATTCCATTTTAAAAGAGCAGTGGGGATCTACACCATTTAAATGGTATATCACTTGGAAGTACACTATTACCTCAAGAAACGAAAATACTCTTGTAGATAAATGGTATTATCCAGAAAACACTCCTGACCTTCCTACATGGGATTTGTTGGACAATTCTGCTTACTATATTATTGTTTCCGAGCATGACTCAGGTGCGACTACCACAAAAACTTACAATACCGTCACGAAGAAAGCCAATTCGTATACGACTAAGCTTGGATTGGAAGGCACTGTAAAAGGAGTGGCGATTAAAACAGAATTCGGCTGGACAGGGAGTGATGAGACCACTACCAATGAGGAGGTGAAAGTTTCGTGGACAAATGGTGATGATGAAATGGCAGATTGCCTTATTTCTTATGGTGACAAATATATTGACAGGCCTGCCTCTGTCTCTGCTTATCATGTAAAATCATATGAGACGGACAGGTTCACATTTACAATACTTCCTTATAGGTACTGACAAATGAGATTGCTCTCTCCAAAGTATATGCGGCATGATACAGAAGATGTATACGTAGACTCACGTTATAATTATATATGGTATCATTTCATGATGTGGAAAGACAAAACAACATAGCATTAATTTGGATACATCAGAGTATTTTTAGTTCGTTTTTGTGTAAATTCATTATGCCTGTCCCATACCGATGTGACGTTATGGAAGGCGCAAATAAAAATAGATATAGTGAAAAGAATAGTAGTCATCTCGGCAATTATGTTGCTGGCAGCAGGTTGTGTGAAACCGGACCACTCAATGGATGTTCTTAATGGCGTATGTGATGGACTGCGCGGAAAGTATCTGACTAAATCTATAACTTTCTTCGGCGATCCGGTAGATATAAACGGAGACGGAGAATGCAATACCGATCTTTTGAAAGAGTTCAGAAGTCTGAGCAATAGCATGACGGCAATTAAAGCCTTTCAACGTATTTACCCTGCGAGGGATTATGATCTGGAGAGTACCATAAATCTCGAGATACCAATTCAATCCGTCAGTTATGACGAAAGAACCGATACGTACAGTACAGCCTTCTCTGGTTTGGGAATGTTTGTTACCTTTTCGTATTCGGTCGGCAGGGACGGTGCTGTGACATTCGGAGTCCATAATGATAAAGATTCGGACTTATGGAGTGAGGGAGATCATGATATTACCAATCTTGACAATAAACTGACTCACGGGGACAGGATAGTCAGCCTTGGCAACGGAATTCTGGTCGCAATAGTTAATTGCGTGTATTATGATCACAGCACTGGTGTTTTGGTTCATGGACAGACAGAATTTACTTATGAAAGGGTGTCTTATTCTCTTTAATATCAGCATTCTTTTTCTGCTTCCTGAGTGTATTTTTGCCCAGGAAATATCCCGTGCGGATACTTTGTCAGCATCGTTAGTGACGGCCGACGAAAGACCGGCCGCTAAGCATACGGGTCTTGTCCGTCTTGACCATACACTCCTGTCGCAGCAGCCGTCTCTGCTCGGAAGCCCTGATGTGATAAAAGTTCTTCAGAACCTTTCCGGAGTATCTTCTGGCATGGAACTTATCTCTGGGCTCTATGTGCACGGTGGTGACGGAAGTGACAATCTTTTCCTGCTTGACGGGGTTCCGCTGTATCAGGTCAGTCATCTCGCTGGCCTTTTTTCCTCGTTTAACACGGATGTTACAAAATCGCTTGATTTCTATAAGAGCGGTTTTCCTGCCCATTATGGAGGAAGGCTATCATCTGTAGTCGATGTGACGACATCAGAAGGAGACAAGCAGAATTTTGGCGGTTCATTCTCAATTGGTCTTATTGACGGGCGTATCCGTTTCGGAGGCCCGATTATAAAGGATAGACTGACATTTGATGTGGCAGTACGCCGCACGTGGTTAGATGCTATTCTTGCGTCTGCGTTTGCAATCGGTAATTCAGGGAATGACAGCAAGACAAACGGCTCATATTCATTCCTTGATGCCAATGCGTCAGTCACATATTATGCTACCCCGTCGGACAAGGTCAAAGTACGTTTTTTCGGTGGAACGGACTGGCTAAGATATTCAGACAGGCAGCTGCATAAATTTTATGGGACTGAGATATATGAAGATGAAAGCGGCAGGGGACTGAAGATGAAATGGGGAAATATAGCAGTTTCATCAAGTTGGGAACACAGGATTTCAAGCACTTCTTCTTTGGATGCACTTGTCTATTTTTCAAGAGGATATTCTGATATATCGTATAATATGCGTACTTTGGATTTCGCGGATGACGTACTTACCGCTGCCTTTGAGGATGACCGTACATCGAGCAGTACAAATTCGTCCGGTGCCAAGTTCGGTTATATGATAGAACTCCCGAATAACAGAATCAGGACAGGTCTGGATTATCAGCACTGCCGGTACGCCCCATTGAGGCAGACATCTTCCGGTGAGGGAGATTCAGAGGCTTCTGTATATACTGTTTCTGATTTCATGAGTTCCGATGAAGTGGCTGCTTATGTCGAGGACAGGATGAACTATGGTCCTTTTACTATAGATCTGGGCTTCCGTCTGAATGCATTTTTCGCTTCTGGAAAGAAATGGCTTACTCCACAGCCGCGTCTCGGCGTCAGTTGTGCCCTTGCCCCGTATATGACCCTAAAGGCCTCCTATACTTACATGGTTCAGTATACTCATCTGCTCTCGCCGATGTTTATTGACCTTCCGACCAATATGTGGATGCCCTCAACGGAAAAGATGAATCCGTTATATTCGCATCAGGCTGCTATCGGGCTTTACTCGCATTTTTCGGAGCACTGGCATGTCGATCTGGAAGGTTATTACAAGACAATGGACAATTGCGCCATGTATTCAGGGACCACGTCGCTTTTTCCTCCGATAACCGATTGGGAGGATAGTTTCACAAGCGGCAGGGGCCGTGCGTACGGTGCCGAATTAGAGGCAGGTTATACATCTGAAAAGATAAATGCCACGCTCTATTACACACTGTCGTGGAACAAGAGGCTATTTGAGGACATGTACCCTGAGTGGTTCTTCGACAGGTTTGACAATCGTCATAAGTTGACCCTTATGGCTTCATATAGAATAGGTGGAAATATAGATCTTACGGCATCTTGGAACTGGCACAGCGGTAACAGGGTAACTATGCCGGAACAAGGTGTGGACGAAGGGGAAGGTGTGTCACTTCTGTTTCCAAAACCATATAATGCCAAGATGCCGGATTACCATCGTCTTGATCTCGGTTGCAATTTTCACAAGAAGACCAGACGCGGCAATGAACGCATTTGGAGTGTGAATATTTACAATGTGTATTGCCGCATGAATCCGATTATGATGACTTTTTCTCACCAAGAGGACGGGAGCATTGCCGCTAAGACCTACTCCATGGTGCCAATTATTCCATCGTTTAGCTATACAATCAAATTTTAGGCTCCTGACTATATGAAAATGTATTGTTTACGATATTTTAGTATTCTGTTAATATTCGCCGTTCACCTTACATCGTGTGAGCGGGTGATTGAAATGCCGTGCGGAGATAAGGCAGGACGGCTTTATGTCGAGTGCTTTCCTGCCTCTGGTACTGATACCACATTTGTCAAGATTGTCGCGACAAAGCCTCTCTGTAAAGACGCCCAGTTCACGGCTCTGACGGGGCTTGAGGTTGATTTTTATGTAAACGGGGTACCATGCAGGCTTGAAACCTGCTCTACTGGGGCCCGCAAGTCAGTACTTTACACGGTATGTCAACTGACGGAGGGAGACGAGGTTTCTGTGTCTGTGGCGGCTGACGGTTATCCGTCGGTATCTTCCAGATCAGTGGTTCCCGGTGGCCCGTCTTTTGGCCTTGAAAGGGAACTGCTTGGCAATAATATACGCCACCGTCTGTCTTTTGTCAGTCCTGGTGACGGTTGTAAACACTATTATGGCGCAAAGATTCATGGCACACTCACCTATAACTCTGTATCTTGGAGCAGCGGCGCTCCGGAATATGCCGTGACTGAAATACCGCGTGACCTTCCGCTCGAGGCTTATAACCCTTCTGTTTCTTTTGGTGACGACATAGTCGGAATGAAGACAATTGTAACACGTGATGTCAATGGCGGGATGATGGCTATATTTGAGGATGGAGGTGCACAATATGACAAGCTTGATGTTTTTATTGACGTACCATATCTTTCTGACAGATATGATTTTACTTCTTTGACCGACACAGTTGTCAGGCGCTGCCATTATAATGTCGAAGTGTTCAGTATCGCCCCTGAAGCTTACCGCTTTCTGAATCCGCAGATAAATTATTCTTTGCTTGCTGCTGGTCTGGTGCCTCCATTTATGAGTTCCGGCAATATAGACGGGGGATACGGAATGCTCTCTTGCATGGGAAGGTCAGATTCCGGTCTATTGAAGAACCTTGATCCAATTCCTTAGTCTTTTCATTGCTGGAACGCACCTGAGGTGGTTTGTGACAGCCTCTCTCCGACTTTTATACCTTACAGGATGGAGCGTATGCGGATATTTATTAAATTTGCCGACGGTATATGATTCTGCAATTGCTTGAGTTACGCTTCTTAGGCGAGGAGTCTTGAAACTATTGGCATGAAAGACAAGAAGGTTACAATATATGACGTGGCTGCTCTGGCCGGAGTCTCGAAAGGGACGGTCGACAGGGTGGTGTATAACCGCGGGCGTGTGTCTGAGAAGACCGAGGCTGCGGTGCGTGACGCGATACAGAAACTTGGGTACAACCCGAACCTCTTTGCTTCTGTCCTGGCTTCCAACAAGAAATATATCATTGCCTGTCTTCTCCCGAAATTTACAGAGGGGCAGTATTGGGAGGAGATATACAAAGGCTTCATGGAAGGAGTGGAATCCGTGAAATCATTCAATATTGTGCCTGTCGTTGAGCTGTATGACCAGTATGACGAACTTTCTTTCGTGGCTGCCTGCGACCGTGTGCTCAGCCAGAATCCGAGCGGTGTCATTTTCCACCCGTTTTTCCCTTCGGCCTCTTCCAGATTTGCTTCGAAACTATATGAAAGCCGGATTCCTTACGGGTTCGTGGACGGAAGAATCGATGACCCTCACTATATAGTCTACTATGGTGTCGACCTCTACCAGAGCGGATTCTTCGGCGGTTTCCTTCTTACGGACAGGGCGGCTCCTTCTGATGTGCTTATAGTGAGGATAAAGAGAGACAGGCAGTATAAGTCTGACCCTACATACAACCGAAGAAACGGCTTCATGGACTACATCGGCAAGGAACACGGGGAATGCACTGTGCATACTGTTTTTGTAAATCCGAACAGTCCTGACGAAATCAACCGTGAACTTTCCGGTTTTTTTGCTGCGCATCCGGATGTGAAGTATGTGATTATGCTTAATTCCCGCGTACATCTTATCGCCGGGTATATGAAGGCACATCCGGAGGATGGTAGGGTCGTGGTCGGTTTTGATGACCTTGCGGATAATGTGGCCGCGCTGGTTGACGGAGCCGTGAACTTCCTGGTGACCCGTAACATTTCAATGCAGTCCTTCAATGTAGTGACTGCGCTTGTTGACTATCTCATCAAAGGAACCAGGCCGCAGAAACGGGACAATTATATGCATATCGATGTCCTGACCCGCTATAATCTTGACCGGCGGTGAGCTCTTATTGTGGACGTGCACAGTATTGCTTCAGTTGATGTCGGGCTGTTACAGGGGAGGCTCTGCAGGAGGTTTTTTCGTTCCAATTTCGTAAAAAACTGCAAAAGATTAGTTGATGGTCAGAAAAAATCCATATATTTGTAGAATTAGATGTGAGCGGTCACGCAAGTTGCTGTGGAGGTACACAGCCTTGTCGTCAGCAAGGCTGGCAGAAGACGGATGGAGGTCCCGCTGACCGGAAATGATATGGAATAAAAGAGAGACACATAATAGACACTGGACAATGAATAAGGCAATTACTGTTATTGAGCGTGTATTTTACACGGACGCCCCATTCTTCTTGGGGGGGGTAGATAACTGCCGTGGCAGGCGCTGTCTTTTGCCTTTGCGCTGTGTCCTATATATTGCCATCACGTGTTCTCATCTCTTGTCTGCGTGCTCCGGGGATTCCATGCAGATGCCGGGGGAGGAAATTGACGGGTGCCGGATCAAAGTGGCTTCTTATAATCTGTGGACTTCTGATTCCAGGAAAAAATATCTTACATCAAACACATCAATAGACAGGCAGAGATTCTGGAGGCCGTCTTCTGTCGCCATGCTTGAGGCGATAAAGGACGTTGACTGCGATGTCCTGGCCTTTCAGGAAATATGTGACAGCATCTATGGCAGAAAAGGTGCCGCCACGTCACTCAAGGTCATGATGGAGAAAGCGATGCCGGATTACAGCTGGGTGGTCTGGTCCAATGTGGACGGCAAGAGAGTTGAGGACGGCGGCAGAATCAGCTACACTCCCGGCATATGCTATAAAACCTCTGTCCTTGACCTGACCAGAAGCGGCATTTTCTGGCTTGGAGGCAATCCGGACGCCCCTTGGTGGGGTGGCGGGTTCAGTCCTGAATATGGCGATCCGAAGCGGGCCTGCGTCTGGGCCTTGTTCCGGCATAAAGAATCCGGAAAGCAATTCTATTTTCTTTCGGCCCATCTTGATACACGCAGCTTCAATGGCGTCCAATATCCGTCTGTAAATACGGAAAATTGCAGGAATCTGATGGAGTATGCCGATGCGGAACTTATTCCGAAAGGAGTACCGTCAATAATTGCCGGAGACATGAATGTCTCTGACAAAGAAGAGGGCTACATCGATTACCTGAACAGGAACACATTCCGCCTGCACCACTGGATAAATGCCTATGAGGCAGCCAGGAGCATGTCCGCTTTGGGGCCTTGTGCAAAGGCAGGTCCGGGGACGACAAATACGCATTCCGAAGCAGACGGGAAAGACAGGATAGACCATATTTTCTATGATGGCTTTACAATGAAGGAGTACGAGGTCGCGCGCAGGAAATACGCTACCAGGAACGGTACCCTGCATTACCCCTCAGACCATTTCCCTATAACAGCAACACTTTTATTCAAACAATAAACGGATGAAACGAATTCTTCTACTTGTCCCTGCAATTTTTATGTATGCACTGCTTGGGGCACAGCAGGCAAGGACATTGACCGGAAAGGTCATGGACGAAACCGGACAGCCGCTTGCCGGGGCGGGAGTCATGCTTCCTGACGGCATGCGCGGCACAGTCACTGATGCTGACGGTGTCTACAGTATCGGCATCGGTGAATCCGATGAGCTTCTCTCATTCTCATTTCTCGGTTACGAGACCATGAATGTCAATGTAAAAGGGAAGTCTTCTGTTGATGTCATCTTGATGCCGGACAATGCGAACACATTGAATGATGTGGTTGTAATCGGGTATGGGTCAGCGAAGAAGCAGGACCTGACAGGTTCTGTCAGCGTGGTCAAGATGAACGCGATTGAAGATTTGCCTGTCACTTCTGTGGACCAGGCTCTCCAGGGCAGGATTGCCGGCGTGGATATCGTCTCCTCGGGTGCTCCTGGGGGTGCATCTTCCATAAATATACGCGGCGCAAGGTCCATAACGGCCTCCAATGAGCCGCTCATTGTTGTCGACGGCGTCTCTGATGCAGTTTCGGATCTGAGTGAAATCGACCCTGTGGATATTGAGAGCATTTCTGTGATGAAGGATGCGTCATCTACTGCGATATATGGTTCCAGGGGAGCAAACGGTGTCATCCTGATTACCACGAAGAAGGGAAAGTCTCCGAAGCCGTCAGTCACCTTCAAGACGGAATTCGGCATATCGCAGATAGCGAGGACACTTGACGTGATGAGAACTGAGGAATTTATAAGATACAGGAATGACATCAGGCAGATTGACCATCTTGCAAGTGCTCCGGATGCCCTGCCTTATTATGACGCTGCGGACTATGCAAATGATACGGACTGGATAAATGCAATCACGCGCCCTGCCATGTACCAGCACTATTATCTTTCTGTTTCCGGCAGGCAGAAAGGCACGGGATATTTCGGTGCATTGTCATGGAATGACGAGCAGGGAATCATCAAGGGCAGCGGAGCCAGACGGTTTTCCGGACGTTTGAATCTGTCTCATGACTTTACGAGGTGGCTTTCTGTGAATCTGAACATGTCGATGTCATATAACAACAGGGATGTCAACAAGGCTCAGTTCGGCGGGACGAATATCTCCAACGGAGCCATGTACCTTGCGCCTGTGATAGGACTTCTGGACCGCAACAACCCGATATATGAGAACGGGGCGTTGATAAATACTCCGTACTCGTCGATATTGTATGAAGAATATTATTGTGTGACACCGGCTCAGAATTATTCGCTCAGCGTTGTCCTCAAGCCTGTAAAGGGACTGGAAATCAAAAGCCAGAATTCATTTAACATGTTCACGTCCAATACCTATCACTGGTGGCCGAGCTATATGCCGAAGAAAGCTGACGGGGAAGGGGCTGATGCATACCGCTTTACAAGAGACAACAAGAAGTTGGGGACGGAAAACACCATATCTTACCGCAACAAGCTCTCTTCCGGACATTCCTTTGATGTCCTTGCCGGTTTTTCGGCTTCTTCGGCATCATATCTTCAGCAGTCCATCAGGGCGGTCGGAATGCTGGATGACAATGCAAAATGGAACAACTTTGCGGCAATAGGCTCGAAAGAGAATTATACGATAGCGTCGTCTCCGTCCCGGATAACCAGGATGTCCGCCTTTGCCCGTGCCGGATATAACTACAAGTCAAGGTATTACCTGAATGCATCCTTGCGTGCGGACGGCTCCTCGAACTTTGCCAGAAACAATAAATGGGGATTTTTCCCGTCGGCTGCGGTAAAGTGGAGCGTCAAGAACGAAAAATTCATGCGCACTGCACGCTGGCTCAATACTTTTGACATACGGGGCAGCTATGGACGCACCGGCAATGATGATATCCCGGCATTCAGGTCCCTGCAGTCCTATGCAACCACTTCCACTTATGTCTTTGACGGAGCGCAGGCTCCGGCCTTCAGTCTTTTGAGGCTTGAAAATCCTGACCTTACATGGGAAACCACCGACATGGCTAATGCTGCTGTTGAATTGTCGATGTTCAACAGACGGCTTTCGATAGCTGTGGAAGGCTACTGGTCGTGGACAAAAGATCTGCTTCTGGATGTCACGACAATGAGGACGACCGGATATGCCTCAAGGCTTTCAAATCTCGGACTGACATCCAATGACGGATTTGAGCTTTCTGTCCAGTCTGTAAATATAGAGAGGCCGAAATTCGGATGGAACACGGCATTCACAATCTCGCACAACAGGCAGCGTGTCCTTGATGTTGGCCACAATGACTATGTGCCGACCGTCAAGTCTCCCGGAAACATAAATTACATGATGTACGGCTACATGGCCGGCTATCCTCTGAACTCTCTATGGGGATTCGAGTACGGCGGGACTGTGAAAAATATACAGGAGTTTGCAGACAATCTTGAAAGCCGCCGATACGGCTACAGGGAGAATCTTTCTGCTGACAATTGCCTGGGACATTCACGCTATGTCGACCAGAACCGTGACGGAGTGCTTGACCAGAAGGACCTTGTCTATCTCGGGAACGGTGACCCTGTCGTTTCCGGAGGCCTGCAGAATGAGTTCTATTTCGGCAATTTCAGACTGTCGTTCTTCATAGCCTATTCGATAGGAGGAAAGATCTACAATTATTCGGAGCTCTATATGGGAGGTTCCATGTATTCGAACCAGTACCGCTATATGCTCAATTCATGGCATCCGCTGAGGAATCCTGATTCGGACATCCCGCGTGCAGGAGACACCTCCAATGCCATGCTCCCGAGCTCGCTGCAGGTTCATGATGCCTCGTATGTCCGTCTGAAAGACCTTTCCCTGAAATATACATTCCCGCTATACAAGAAAAGCAATGTCTTCAAGTCATTGTCATTGACCCTGTCGGGGACTAATCTCCTGCTGTGGGCACCGTATAACGGCTTTGACCCGGATGTGACGTCGGAGGTCGATTCCGGTACGCTCCGCCGTGTGGATATGAATGCATATCCGAGTGCACGGAAGGTCGTCTTTTCTGTTCAGCTGACATTGTAAACCTGTCTCATCATGAAGAAATTTATAACCATATCCATTATTGCGCTGTCTGCACTCTCCTGCTCGCTGGACGAGAAGATGGACGGCTATGCGACAAGGGAAAATGCCTACGGGACTTTTTCCCAGGCACAGGCTGTTGTCAACAATTGCTATAGATACACATCGTTTATTACCACCAACTTCGGACTTATGGCGGAAGCCTGCACCGACATCTGGTTCTGCAACACTTCCACGGTCGATGCCTCCCTGAAAATCAGCCCGTCGCAGCCGGGAGTCGGTTCGGCCGTCTGGAACAACTGCTATTCGGCAATCGCGTGCTGCAATGAGGCTATAGAATGCATTGTCAACAGATCAGGCCTGGCAGAGGCGGAAAAGGCACAGCTGCAGGCCGAGGCCCGTGCACTCAGGGCCTTGTATTATTATTTCCTGACAAATACTTTCGACGGAGTCCCGTTTTACCTTGAGATGGTTGAGGACAGGGATACCCAGGACAGGATACAGAAGCTGCCGCGTACTCCGGCAAATGAAATCAGAAAGGCACTTTATGAAGACCTGAGGACAAATGCGCTTCCTGTATTCACAAAAGAGAGCGGATTGCGTGCGCGTCCGAGTGAAATCAAGGGCAACAGGGCCGGATATGCCTTGTCGCTCATGCTGATGGCCAAGTTCGCCATGTGGTACGGCAACTGGAATGAGGCCCTGGAGCCGCTTCTGGAACTTGAGGAACTGTATGGCACGCTGGATGAGTCTTCATATCCGCTTGAGGACACAAAATGGTCAGTGAAGAACACTGCGGAGAGCATTTTTGAAATCCAGCACGCATGGAGCACGACCGGGGTGCAGTATTCCAGCTCCTACGGACGTCTGACGCTTCCGTCCTATGACGGAGACAGCTGGTTCAATGGCGTATATATGCCGGAGCTGGGGACCAGTCTTGCCTCATGGGCTGCCTTGCGGGCCAATTATCATTATGCCGCCTGCCGTCCGGCCCAGCAGTCCGATGGCTCCGTGCCGAGACTGTCTTCGGATCCGCAGTTCAGCGAGACCATTTTCGCCGGACTACCGATGTCTTTGACCAATGACTATCTCAGTGGCGACGGACGTTATGCCGTGGCCATAGATCCGGACAAGTTTCCTTTATGCGACAGGCGTGCATCTTTCGTTCTCGGACTTGGGAAAAACTCTACGGCAGAGACTTTCAGCAGTGTCAGGCGCGGCATGAACACCTTTGCCGGGCCAAAGCTGTGGTGCTATGGCATGGTGTCTTCCTATGATTCTAACAACTACAAGATTCTCAGATATGCCGATGCGGTCCTCATGATTGCCGAATGCTATGCCATGAAAGGAGATTTGTCCCGTGCCGTGAAATACCTGAACTGCACCAGGGTGCGTGCCGGACTCGAGCCGCTCCAGACGACATCTGGCATGCCTGGCTTTTTGCAGGAGCTCAGGGATGAGCGCGCGAGGGAGCTTGGCGGAGAACTGCACAGGAAATACGACCTGGTGCGCTGGGGGATATGGTATGAGGAGACATACAAATGGAGCAACAGCTCTGCCCTTAAGTCGAACATGAGGCCTTGTCATCAATATTATCCTATCCCGGACACTGAGTGTGCGCTTTCCGGCTATATCTTGACTAATGATGCTTATTCAGAGAATTGACATGAAACGATTGATTATACTTTTGACCGCAGTGCTTGCATTGTGCTCCTGCAACAGCAGATTCGTTGAGAACTATCCGTCTCTCAGACTGTCCCAGACGTCATATTGGCTGGATTCCGGAGGCGGTACATTTGAATTCATGGTCTATTATTCCTCTTCCTGGGAATGCCGGCTTGAAACTGATTCACAGGACGGTGAATGGATTATGCTGAGCCGTACCGGTGCGGAGGGCCAGGCCTATATACGTGTCACATACGAGGCGTCAGAGGGCTTTCCGCGTGCAGCCTGCATTGTGATAGCGGCAGACAACGGTGATATTGAAACTGTTTCACTCAACCAAAAAGCTGAATGATATGAAAAGGTTCGTTATTATGAATGCCTGCCTGATGGCGGCGGCAGCCTGCACCAATATTTCTCCGATTCCCGTAGAGCCTAAGCCTGTTGCGGGCTTCACTGCAACTTGCGAAGGCCATACTAAAGTGGCGATTGATGACTCATATATGCTCAGCTGGGAGAATGGAGATGAGATTTTCGTCTCTGACGGAGTTAAGTCAACTGTTTTCCGGACATCTGGCTCAGGCTCTTCTGCAGAATTTGTGTCGGAGGGGATAATCATTTCTTCTTCAAAAACTTATAGTGCCGTGTACCCGGCGGCTGCATCCCGGCTTGAGGACGGGCAGGTCACGGTTGATGTGCCGGCTGTGTCTGCGGCAATTCCTGACAAATATCCTGAATGTCCGGCAGTGGCTGTTTCAGATGGTGCGTCAAGGGAAATGACATTCAGGAATGTCTGCGGTCTGCTGAGTTTCGATGTGACGGGAAAGGATGTCAGGTCGCTGATATTTGAAGGACTTGGCGGGGAAGTTATGGCAGGAAGAATCGCTATAGATGATTTTGCCGGCTGCAGCTTCTCTGTCCTTGAGCCTGAGGCTTCCGTTTCGATTGGAGCGGAAAAGGCCATTGTTCCCGGACGGTATTATGTCTCTGTCCTTCCGCAGACTTTCGGCAAAGGTCTGAAAGTGACCATGGTCAAGACAAACGGCTCGTCGGTTTCCCGTGAATATGAACCGTTTGTCCTGGGACGTTCGATGTATGTGAATCTGGACAAGATTGACGAAGGACGCTATATCCGCTATGTGATAAATGATGCGGAGCAGCTGCAGGCATTCCTTGAGGATGCACCGTTATGCGAGCCTTATGTGAATGCCGTACTTGCATCAGACATTGATCTCAATGGTTTCGCTCTTGCCGCTGCTTCGTCGTATAAAGGCACTTTTGACGGCGATGGATACAGTCTTTACGGCTGGGAAGGCGATTCTCCTCTGTTTGAGGTGCTTGAGGACGGCGGTGTTGTCGAGAATCTGCATATCGGCATGTCCTGCTGTCTTACGGCGGGGAAAGGCCGCAGGTTCGCTCCTGTTGCCGGGGTGAATTATGGAAGGATTGCTTCTTGTGTGAACAATGCCGACATAAGGGGTGTCATTGATGATTCCGGATATCTCATAGGAGGGATTGCGGCCGAGTCTTACGGAAGTATTGAGAATTGCACAAATAAAGGAATGATTGATATAGACGGGGCATTGGCCGGCATCGGCGGAATTGTCGGGATGTTCCATGGCAGGACAGGTGATTCTGCTCTGTCGGGCTGCACGAATGACGGCAGTGTCATTTCTGCGGGTACTGTTCATGCCATTGGTGGAATTGCAGCAAGGGGCAGCGGCGGCGTGCTCCGCTCATGCAGAAACAGCGGGGCGGTAAAGATGGAGCCGGAAGGGCCTGTGGACAGCCTTATGGCAGGCGGGGTCGCTGGAATCCTGGATGCATCTGTGGAGAATTGCACCAATGCAGGTGTCTTGTCTGTGGCCGGAAATGCACTGGTCACTGTCGCTGCAGGAGGTGTTGTCGGGCGTTGTGAAGGCGAGGCGAATTATATCCATGCATGTACGCATGAAGGTGAAGTCTATGCCGATGCAGTCTGCGCAGAAGTCAATGCAGGCGGAGTGACGGGATGGTGTTCCGTTCCGGTCAGAAGCAGCACTAAAAGTGACGGGAATGTCTTTGTGGAAGACAGGGCCGCCGGAAATCTTTATGTGGGAGGCGTCATAGGACAAAGCATGTCAACCTATAATGCCGTCTATAACAACGGGAATGTAACTGTGAATGTCGGAGCTGACGGCGGACAGGTGATGATGGGAGGAGTGGCTGGATATATGGGCAATTCCGCTCTCAAGACCAACAGCCTCATTACAGGGCAGAACAATGGCAATGTGAAGATGACAGGAGGAGTCGGCAATGACAGCAGGGAGATATTCTATATTGCCGGAGTCGTCGGCAATACGGCAATCCCGAATGTCTCGCACAGCAATACATCCTGGGCGACATGCAATACGAACCATGGTACAATAGAAACTGATGTTCCTTTGACAGTGTATGTGGGAGGAGTGTTCGGCAGGGTTACCGGTGCAGGAGTGGCCGCAAATGCCGCATGTGTGTCCGGTGCCAGGAATGACGGGGACATAATTGTGTCCGGTCCCGGGCCTGACAGCTGTGTCGGCGGTGTGGTCGCGCGCCACGGAAGGGGAAGGCTGGGAAACGCCAATGCTTTCGGACAGGCTGCAAAGCCGGCGTCAATCATAGTCTCGGGTGCGGACGAAAGTGTGTCCGTCGGCTCTTATGCAGGATATGTGTCAACAGACAATGGCGGGAATTACCCTGCATGCTGCATGTATTTGAGCGGTTTCTCATGCTATGGCAGCGTGGATGCCGGGAATGCGACAGCCGGAGTCCTGGTCGGCAGGGCTGCACTGACGGGGAAGTCAACGTCCAACGGTATAATGCTCGGGTCAAGTTCTTCGGAAAGGCCGAAAATCTCGTCATCGTTTGTCTTTAACGGGATGACAATAGATGATCCTGCTTCCGGAGATTTTACCGTCGGCACTTTCTTCGGCAGGATTATGCCGAGTGCCACTACGACGAGGACAAAGACAGACGGGACATCACTGAAGAATGTGTATTATTTCTGCGCAGGAGGTGTGAACGGGGAGGTCTCATATACGGTCGGACTGCAAAAATTGTAAAGGTTATGAGGAAATTTGTTTTGGCTGCCGCCTTTCTGTCATGCATGACGGCAATGGCTGCTGAAAAGCCTGTCAAAGACGAACTTGTGATAAAGGTGGGAGCATATAATGTATGCACATCTGATTCGCGTGCAAAGAAAATCAGGAACGGGGAATTCAAGAGCACCCAGCGTTACTGGTGCAACAGCGCGGATGCGCTCGGTAAAATGATTGCGCAGCTCGACTGCGATGTCATAGGGCTTGTGGAGGTCTGTGACAGCATCTGGGCGGCATCCGGAAATATCGACCTGAAGAAAAAGGTGGCGGCTGCCAGGGGAGATGACGACTACGAATGGATACTTTACCCGAACACGGTGAACCGCAAGATTTCATACGATTCTGCAATAGGCTACAAGAAGAGCCGGTTCAAGAAAATGGAGAGCGGCATATTCTGGATGACGGAGACTCCTGATGTGCCTAAGGCTGCTCCTGGTGCGCCCAAGGGCACTTCTCGTCCTGCAGTATGGGCCAAGTTCAAGGAACTTTCCACCGGAACCGTATTCCTCTTCTATACAACCCATCTTGTGCTCGGGTCAATGCACAAGGACGGCGGCAATGAGTATAATGCCACGCATTTCATGAAAGTCGCCCAGGGTGATTTCCAGGAGAAATATCCGTCCATAGTTGTCGGGGATTTCAATTGTGCGACGGGCAGTGAGGCATACGA
>CAMWUW010000022.1 GCA_947177525.1 uncultured Bacteroidales bacterium
GTCCATGCACTGTCTGTGACTGGTCTGCAGTCGTTACCGGCGTTCTTCTTGCCCTCAACCTTCCTGCGTCTACGCCGTGGTGGGTTGTTTTCATAGGGGCTGTTGTCGCAATCGGAGTCGCAAAGATGACTTTCGGAGGGCTTGGACAGAATCTTTTCAATCCGGCCATTGCAGGACGTGTCTTCCTGCTCATTTCTTTCCCTACTTATATGACTGACTGGACAAGGACCGGCGGATTCATCGGCAGCGGGCTTGATGCCGTCTCCGGAGCCACACCGCTCGGAATTGTCAAGGAAGGGGGAGTCTCTGCCATTGAAGGGCTTGACTATGCGCACATGCTTTTCCTCAATATCGGAGGCTCTGCAGGAGAACTTTCTGCAATCGCGATTCTCGCAGGTTTTGTGTATCTGCTTGCGCGCAAGGTAATCAAGCCTTATATAACGCTTTCGATTCTTGCCACTGTGGCAGTCTTTTCCGGCATATTCTGGCTGGTGAATCCGGCTGAATATACAGATCCTCTCTTCAATCTTCTCACCGGAGGACTTCTTCTCGGCTCTGTCTTCATGGCGACTGATTATGTGACTTCTCCGATGAGCAATGCCGGAGGCGTGATCTTCGGTGTCGGAATCGGTCTCATTACAATGCTCATAAGATATTTCGGTGCATATCCGGAGGGAGTGTCTTTTGCTATACTCATCATGAACTCTGTGGTTCCGCTTATAAACAAGTGGTGTCATTCTAAAAAATACGGGAGGGCATAAGCTATGGCAGTAAAATCATCATTCAAGAATATGACATTGTGCCTTCTTGCCATCTGCATTGTGTGCTCGGCCCTTTTGGGCGGCATGTATGCCTTGACAAAGACGCCTATCGACCAGGCCTTGGCACAGAAGAACAGTGCTGCAATCATGGAAGTCCTTCCAGAGACGGCTGCCGCTGTGGAAGAGGACAGGACAATTGAGATGGACGGCAAGAGCTATGTGTACAACCTGGCCTATGACGAGAAGGGAGAAGTTGTGGGATGTGCAGTCAATGTCTCATCTGACGGCTTCGGAGGCCCGATTGTCATCAAGGTCGGCTTTGACCGTGACGGAGTGATATGGAACACCAAGGTCCTCTCACAGTCGGAGACTCCGGGACTCGGCGCAAAATGCAAGGAGCCTAAGTTCGCTGACCAGTTCCGTGGCTTTGACCCGTCGGCAAACAGGCTTGCCGTGCGTAAGGACGGAGGTGATGTGGATGCAATAACTGCCTCTACCATTACTTCAAGAGCGTATACGGCAGGTATTGCGACTGCTGTTGAAGTGTTCAGGACCATTGCAGGGACTCCGATGCCTATTTCTTCGGAGGAATGCGGTGAGTGCTGCTGCGGAACGGATGCTGCAGCGTCAGATGAAAATGAAATTAAATGAGAGGAGGATTGAAAATGGGAAAATTTCAGCTTATAACCAAAGGCCTTGTAAAGGAGAACCCGACGTTTGTCCTCCTTCTCGGAATGTGTCCTACACTGGCCACCACTACATCTGCCATAAACGGCATGAGCATGGGACTTGCCACAATGTTTGTCCTCGTGCTTTCCAATATGGCAATTTCGCTTATTGCCCCGTATGTGCCTGACAAGGTGCGTATACCTTCCTATATTGTTGTCATAGCAACATTTGTGACTGTTCTTGAACTTGTCATGAAGGCATATACCCCGGACATATACGAGACTCTCGGACTTTTCATCCCTCTTATCGTCGTGAACTGTATTGTTCTCGGCCGTGCGGAAGCCTTTGCAAACAAGAACAATGTGCTGGATTCAGCGCTTGACGGAATCGGAATAGGCCTCGGATTCACCATGTCGCTCACAGTTCTCGGACTTGTCCGCGAATGCCTCGGCAACCTTTCGCTCTTCGACTGGAAGTTTGCCCAAAGTGACGGCATACTCGCATTCGTTCTTGCTCCCGGAGCCTTCCTTGCATTGGGATATCTAATCGTGATTTTCAGAAAACTGACATCTAAAAAAGCAGAATAGCTATGGAATTGATATTGATAATAATCTCAGCGGTATTCGTAAACAATATACTGCTGTCGCAGTTCCTCGGAATATGTCCGTTCCTCGGAGTTTCCAATAAATTGAGCACTGCCGCAGGAATGTCCATGGCCGTATGCTTTGTAATAACCCTGGCGACGGTAGTGACCTTCCTCCTGAACATGCTGCTTGTCAGATTTGACCTGCAGTTCCTGCAGACCATCTCTTTCATCCTTGTGATTGCAGCCCTGGTGCAGATGGTGGAAATCGTGCTGAAGAAAATCAGTCCGGCCCTTTATTCCGCACTCGGAATCTTCCTGCCGCTCATCACTACCAACTGTGCAGTTCTCGGTGTGGCGCTTACTGTAGTGCAGAAGTCCTCTCCGTTTGCAGCAGCCGCTGACGGAATGTTCAATCTCGGTGAGGCCGTGGTATATGCCTTTGCAACATCACTCGGCTTCGGACTTGCAATGGTCCTCTTTGCCGGACTGCGTGAGCAGCTTGCACTCAATAATGTCCCTAAGGCATTCCGCGGAATACCTGTCGCTTTGGTGACGGCAAGCATTCTTGCCATGGCCTTCATGGGATTTTCCGGAATCGTTTAGGCAATGGGAATGTCTGAAGATATAAACAGCAAGGCCGGGGCAGCCGTTGAATGGCTTGACCTCGGCCTTTCTTATATGAAGGAGGCACGTTTCGGAGAAGCTGTCAACGCACTCAGAAACGCAGCTGAGAGTACTGATGCACCGGAAGAGGTGAGGAACAAGGCCATGGCGGCAATAGAGGTCATCAGCGATATAAACGGATTTGTAAATACGGACTTGATGAATCCGAAAAATGCGCCTTGCTCTGTCCTAAATTTTCATTATCTTTGCGCCTGATTTTTTCAGGCCCCGGCCTTTCAATAATTAAATTATCGCCGAACTGACGTATGAAGGTAGCAGTCATTATGGGATCCGCCAGCGATTATGAAATCATGTCGCAGGCCATTAAAGTTCTTGACGATCTCGGAGTCGAATATGAAAAGAAGGTGATCAGCGCTCACCGTACTCCGGATCTTATGTTTGAATATGCCAAGACCGCGAAAGACCGCGGAATCGGAGCTATCATTGCCGGAGCAGGAGGAGCTGCACATGTGGCAGGTGTCGTGGCCGGAATGACGACTGTTCCGGTAATCGGTGTTCCTATCCAGACCAAGGCACTGGGAGGAATGGACTCTCTGCTTTCCATTGTCCAGATGCCGGGCGGCATACCTGTGGCTACAATGGCCATAAACGGTTCCAAGAATGCAGGGCTTTTTGCCGCGCAGATTCTGGCCCTGGGTGATTGCGCCCTGGCTGAGAGGATAGAAAAGTTCCGGCAGGAGCAGACACAGAAAGTTCTGGACACTGTAATCTGAATGAAAATTGACAAAAAATAAACAGCGAGGTGGCGTGCATCCGGCCAGAAGGCCCGGAAAGGCATTCCACCCTTTTCTTTTTCTGTATTATGGATGGTAATTATCGTATTTACGTTGAAAAGTACCCTGAGTTTCAGGTAGAGGCACGCAGTCTTCTCGGGGAGTTGAATGAGAATCTGCAGCTTGAGCTGCCTTCCCTGCGTTACCTTAATGTGTATGACCTGTTCGGTTTTTCCGAAGAACTTCTTGAGAAAAGCCGCTACAGCGTGTTCGGTGAGATTGTTACTGACAGCGTCACCGATGTGTGCGACCTGGAGGGGACAAAATATATCGCCGTGGAGTATCTTCCGGGGCAGTTTGACCAGAGGGCAGCTTCTGCCGTTGATTGCGTAAGGCTTATAGATCCTTCCGCAAAGGTCTCCATAAAAAGTTCAAGGCTTATAATCCTTCCCGGAGACACATCTGAGGAGGTGCTGGCCAAGATAAGGCATTATTATATCAATACCGTCGAGTCGAGGGAGAAGGATCTTTCCAGGCTTGCCGGAACGGAACAGCCGGAAGTCGCTCCTGTTCCGGTGCTGGAAGGACTGCGTGAACTGGACGAGGACGGACTTGCCCCATACTGCAGGAAGATGGGGCTTGCGATGAATGCCGATGATCTCCGCGAAGTCGTGAAATATTTCAGGGCAGAGGGCCGCGACCCTTTTGAGACAGAGCTTCGCATTCTTGACACATACTGGAGTGATCACTGCCGCCATACTACATTCACTACGGAGCTTGAGGAAATCAGCGTGGAGGACTCTTTCATAAAGGATGAGATAGAAGGCTCGCTGAATCTCTACATGAAAATCCGCAAGGAACTGGGACGTGAGGACAAAGGCCTGAATCTTATGGATATGGCCACTGCCGGAGCCCGCTGCCTCAAGTCAAGGGGAATGCTTGACGATATGGAAGTGAGCGAGGAGAACAATGCCTGCAGCATATATGTAGACGTGGACATCGTTGACGACGAAGGAAACCTGGAGACAGAGAAATGGCTTCTCCAGTTCAAGAATGAGACCCATAACCATCCAACTGAAATCGAACCTTTCGGAGGTGCTGCCACATGTCTCGGCGGCGCTATCCGTGACCCTCTTTCAGGACGTGCATACGTGTATCAGGCAATGAGGGTGACAGGTGCAGGAGACATCTGCCGGCCGGTTGCTGATACCATCCCGGGCAAATTGCCGCAGAGCATAATCAGCCGCAAGGCTGCCCATGGCTATTCAAGCTACGGAAACCAGATCGGGCTTGCCACGACCCATGTGCGTGAGGTCTACCATGACGGCTATGTGGCCAAGAGACTGGAGGTCGGTGCTGTAGTCGGTGCCGTAAAGGCAGAAAATGTGCGCCGTGAGAGTCCTGTTCCCGGAGACGTGATCCTGCTTCTCGGAGGGCGCACCGGGCGTGACGGAATCGGAGGGGCAACCGGATCGTCAAAAGAACACACGGAGTCTTCTCTGGAGACCTGCGGAAGTGAAGTGCAGAAAGGAAATGCTCCTGAAGAGAGAAAGCTCCAGAGGCTTTTCCGCCGTCCGGAAGTCACAAGACTGATCAAGAAGTCAAATGATTTCGGAGCCGGAGGAGTCAGCGTGGCAATCGGTGAGCTGACGGACGGCCTTGACATCTACCTTGACAGGGTGCCTGTAAAGTACAGCGGACTAAATTCTACGGAACTTGCAATCAGCGAATCACAGGAACGTATGTCCGTTGTCGTGGAGGCAAAGGACATGGAGACCTTCATGGACTTCTGCAGAAGCGAGAATATCGAGGTTACGCACGTGGCTGACGTCACCGCCCTCGGACGTATGAGAATGTTCAACGGCGGAAAGACTGTGGTTGACCTTTCAAGGGAGTTCATAGACAGTGCAGGTGCAAAGCACTATTCCAAGGCGACAGTTGCAGCCGTGGAGGAGAAAAATCCGTTCAGGCGCACTGTGGAGGGAGAGAATCTTAAGGAAAAGATCTGCAGCAATCTGAAAGACCCTAATGTGGCTTCGCAAAAAGGCCTGATTGAGATGTTTGACTCGACAATCGGACGCTCTACCGTGCTGATGCCTTTCGGAGGCTGCCTCCAGACGACTGAGACCCAGGTGTCTGTCCAGAAGCTTCCTGTCGACGGATATACCGATACGGCAAGTATAATGGCCTTCGGATACAATCCTTTCATTTCAGAATGGAGCCCATATCACGGAGCTGCATACGCTGTTGTTGAAGCCTGTGCCAAGGTTGTTGCAGCAGGTGCCTCATTTGAGAAGATGCGCTTCTCGTACCAGGAATATTTCGAGAGGATGACAGACCGCAGGTCATGGGGCAAGCCTGTCAGTGCACTTTTAGGTGCATTGAAGATGCAGATGGAGTTCGGGCTTCCTTCAATCGGAGGAAAAGACTCCATGAGCGGGACATTCGAGCAGATAAACGTGCCTCCTATGCTCATGGCCTTCGGAATAACCACTGTTGATGCAGAGAAGGTAATCTCCCCTGAGTTCAAATGGGAAGGAAACAGGATATATCTTATAAAGCATACTCCTCTTGCGGACTATATGCCTGATACTGAGCAGCTGAAGGCCAACTGGAACTATGTGCACAGCCAGATTGAAGGAGAGAATATCGTGTCCGCATACGCCCTCGGGTTCGGAGGACTTGCAGAGGCAATATGCAAAATGTCATTCGGAAACGGTCTTGACATAAAGATAAATGTTGATGAAGACGAATTGTTTGACTATGGCTACGGTTCAATCCTCGTGGAGGCTGAGACAGAGCTTGACTATCCGTCAGCGATACTGATAGGAGAGGTTACGGACGGAGAGGAAAGCGAGATTGTGCTTAACGGCAAGAAACTGGACATCTTTGAACTTATGGAGGTGAACGGTGCCAGATATTCGCAGGTATATCCTGATACGGCCGAGGCATATCACACGAAGCTTGTTCCTGACGGAATGGAGGGCATAAAGCCGCTTAAGGCAAAACGCCAGGAACTGAAATACAAAGGCGAACCTGTTGATGCACCGGTGGTCTATATCCCTGTTTTCCCTGGAACAAACTGTGACTATGATTCGGCCAAGGCATGGAGAAATGCAGGTGCACAGGTGCGTATGGGCGTGTTCTGCAATCTTACGGAAGAAGACATATTCCGCTCTATAGCTGAAATGAAACAGAACATAGACCAGTGCCATGTCCTGATGCTCAGCGGCGGATTCTCGGCAGGAGACGAGCCTGACGGAAGCGGCAAATTCATAGCGAATGTATTGAATAATAAGGATATAGCTGATGCGGTGCATGCGCTCTTGGACCGTGGCGGACTTATACTCGGAATCTGCAACGGATTCCAGGCTCTTGTAAAGTCCGGACTGCTTCCTTACGGACGCCTCGGACAGGTTACAAAAGACAGCCCGACGCTCTTCCGCAATGACATCAACCGCCATATCTCGCAAATGGTGACAACCAGGGTTTCAACCTCCAACTCACCTTGGCTCAAGGGTTTTGCAATAGGCGACCTCCATACTGTGGCTGTCAGCCACGGAGAGGGCAAGTTTGTGGTGAACGAAGCACTTGCACGTGAATTGTTCGCTAACGGACAGGTTGCCTTCCAGTATGTTGACCCGCTTGAGGAAGAGCCTACTATGGAGTCTCCTTTCAACCCGAACGGTTCATATTATGCAATCGAAGGAATCATCAGCCGCAGCGGCCAGATTCTCGGTAAGATGGGACACACTGAAAGATATGAGGGTAATCTTTTCAAGAACATTATGGATGAGGGACTTGAACAGCCTTTGTTTGAAAATGCGGTGAGCTATTTCCGCGGAGAGTAGCCTTGACATGATAAAAACGGACATGACAATGAACAGGAATTGCAACAGTTTTTTTGCTGACGGAGAAATCCATCATGAGTGCGGCGTATTCGGAATCTATGGAGTCGCCGATGCCGCGAATCTTACATATTACGGTCTTCATGCGCTTCAGCACAGGGGACAGCAGGGATGCGGAATCGTGGCGGTAAATGATGAGGGCCAGTTCAAGAGAGTGAAGGGCGACGGCCTTGTAATCGAGGTGTTCAATGAAGGGAACATCTCGAAACTGAAAGGCAGCATGGCCATAGGTCATGTACGCTATACTACTGCAGACTGCAAGGGGGAGGAGAATATCCAGCCTTTCCTTTTCCGTCACGGCACAGGTGACTTTGCCATGGCGAACAACGGCAGCATTGTAAATTACAGACAGCTCAGGGAGGAACTTGAGGACAAGGGAAGCCTTTTCTGCTCGTCATCAGATGCCGAGGTGCTTGCCCATCTGATAAAAAAGCATGGTTCTGACAAGTCGAAGCCGCGCATTGAGGCCATCATAGATGCCCTAAGGCAGATAGACGGGGCGTTTGCCTTTGTCATAATGACCAAAAACCGCATTTATGCGTGCCGTGACAAGTACGGCTTCCATCCTCTTGCCCTTGCACGTCTCGGCAACGGCTATGTGGTGGCGAGCGAGACATGTGCATTTGACGTGCTCGGTGCCGAGTATGTACGTGACATCGAGCCTGGTGAGATAATAACGGTAGACCATCACGGAATCAGGAGCTGCAGATATTCGGAGCCTGAGCGTCATGCGATGTGTGCAATGGAATATGTGTATTTCGCAAGGCCGGACAGCGATATCGAAGGATGCAATGTGCACAATTACAGGAAGGAATCAGGTAAGATTCTGTTCAATGAGTCTCCTGCAGATGCCGACATAGTGATAGGTGTTCCTGATTCGAGCCTCAGTGCCGCCCAGGGCTATGCAGAGGCAAGCGGACTTCCTTATGAGATGGGACTGATAAAGAACAAATACATAGGACGCACATTCATCCAGCCTACGCAGTCGATGCGTGAGAAGGGAGTCAAAATGAAACTGTCGCCTGTAAAGACGATAGTAAAGGGTAAAAGAGTCGTGCTTGTGGATGACTCTATAGTACGCGGCACGACTTCCAAAAAGATTGTCAGCATGCTGCGCGAGGCCGGTGCTCTTGAAGTGCATGTCCGCATAGCCAGCGCACCTCTGAAGACTCCGTGCTACTATGGAGTAGACATTACTACTCTTGATGAGCTTATCAGTTCAAGGTGCACTCCGGAGGAGGTATGCAAGATGATCGGAGCGGATTCTCTCGCCTTTCTTTCCCATGACGGAATGATGAAGGCCGGACACCGCAGCGATCTTTGCCTCGCCTGCTTCAACCAGAAATATCCTACTGAACTTTACGGGAAAGAGTAGATTGGCCGCAGGAGGAATTGTATGACAGTAATGCAGAGACTTAGAGAGTGGATGCTTCCGATTGCCATGGCTTCCGGGGCATCCCTGTATCTTGTCTATCATGCTTTGCCGCAGCTGCATTGCGCAGGACCTTTTCTGGAGAAGGCGGTGGGACTGGTTCAGCCGTTGCTGATATTTTCCATGCTCTTCCTCACTTTCTGCCGTATAGAGCCGCATGAACTGAAGCCGCACCGATGGCACTGGTGGCTTCTTTTGGTGCAGGGCGGCCTTTTTTCGGCAATTGGCGCAGGAATTTTCTTTGCCGGGAAATTTGTGCCCGCCGGCCATGAAGAATGGCTTGTGCTTGCTGAAAGTGCAATGCTGTGCCTTATATGCCCTACGGCAACGGCTGCAGCTGTTGTTACGCGCAGATTAGGCGGAGATGTGGCAGGAATCACGTCATATACGATTCTCATAAATATCCTTACAGCTCTTCTTGTTCCTTTGGTCGTTCCGCTTGTGTGTCCTGTTGAAGGATTGTCTTTTGCAATGTCATTCAGCATGATAGTGGCAAAGGTCTTTCCTCTTCTGATCATGCCTTGCCTCTGTGCATGGATACTCAGGTATCTGCTTCCGTATATGCATGCCAAGCTGATGGCATACGCCGACCTGCCTTTTTATATATGGGCAGTATCGCTTTGCCTGGCCATTGCCGTTACCACCAAGTCAATAGTCAGGAGCGACATGCCTGTCTCACTTCTCCTGATGATTGCATTGGTCTCGCTCGTGTGCTGCGTGTTCCAGTTTTCCGTGGGGCATTTCGTGGGCAGCCGCTATGGGAGAAGGCGCGGACGGCAGACGCGCAAAATCACTGCGGGACAGTCCCTCGGACAGAAGAATACAGTGTTTGCAATATGGATGGGATATACCTTCATGACACCGGAGACGGCAATTGTAGGAGGCTTGTACAGTATATGGCACAACATATACAATTCCTGGCAGCTTGCCCGAAAGGCGGGGGATTGACTTAGTCAGTGAAGTACCGGTATTTTTGCTAACTTTGTTCCGGTGCTCAGATAGTTTTGTTTGTAAATTTGAAATCAACTTTTATATATTATGGCAGTAAGTTATGAAAAGGCAGGCGTGAACCTTGAGGCAGGATACGAAGTTGTCCGCAGAATCAAGGCACATGTAGCCTCTACCTCACGCCTTGGCGTGATGGGTAATATCGGTGCATTCGGAGGAATGTTCGACCTTTCGGCTCTGAATATCAAGGAGCCTGTGCTTGTAAGCGGTACTGACGGCGTTGGAACAAAGCTGAAGCTTGCCTTCGCTATGGACAAGCATGACACAATCGGCATAGACGCAGTCGCAATGTGCGTAAATGATGTCCTTGCCCAGGGTGCGGAGCCGCTCTTCTTCCTTGATTATGTGGCTGTCGGACACAACGAGCCGGCAAAGATTGAAGCTATAGTCGCCGGAGTGGCAGAGGGATGCCGTCAGGCAGGCTGTGCGCTTGTCGGAGGCGAGACTGCCGAGATGCCGGGCATGTACACTGACGGTGAATATGACATAGCCGGCTACACTACAGGAGTCGTCGAGAAGTCAAGGCTCATTGACGGAAGCAAGGTCAAGGCCGGAGACGTGCTTGTCGGCATAGCGTCTTCAGGTGTGCATTCCAACGGCTTCAGTCTTGTGAGGAAGGTCTTCTCAGACAATGAGCTGGACCTTGGCAAGGTATATCCTGAGCTTGATCCGGAGAAATCTCTCGGAGAAGTGGCCCTTACCCCGACCAGGATATATGTAAGGCAGGTGCTTGACGTGATACGCAATTGTGATGTGCATGGTGTTGCCCACATTACGGGAGGCGGCTTTGACGAGAATATCCCGCGCATACTCCGTGAGGGCCAGGGAATCGAGGTGAAGGAAGGCAGCTGGGAGATTCTTCCAATTTTCCGTTTCCTTGAGAAATACGGAAAGATCGGACACAGAGAGATGTTCAACATATTCAACATGGGCATCGGAATGGTGCTGGCACTTGATGCTTCCGAGGCTGACAAGGCTATTGAGATACTTGCCTCGCATGGTGAAAGGGCTTCTGTCATCGGACGCATTACTGACAAGCCAGGTGTAGTGATACTTTAAGACATAACCAACAAAAATACACAACAATGAAACGCGCGCTTTTCAGTGTAAGCGATAAGACAGGCGTGGTAGAATTCGCCGGTCAGCTTGTAGCCCTCGGATGGGAAATCATTGCCACCGGAGGCACAAT
Organism: uncultured Bacteroidales bacterium; assembly: GCA_947177525.1. Classification (GTDB taxonomy): domain Bacteria; phylum Bacteroidota; class Bacteroidia; order Bacteroidales; family UBA932; genus Cryptobacteroides. Next base: position 10,951 of record CAMWUW010000022.1, read on the forward strand.
GAAACTTCTGCAGGAAGCAGGTCTGAAACCTATAAACATCAGCGAGATTACCGGATTTCCTGAAATCTGTGACGGACGTGTGAAGACACTTCATCCGAAAGTGCACGGAGGACTTCTCGGACGCCGTGACCTTGAAAGCCATATCTCGCAGCTCAGGGAGAACGGCATTGAGTTCATAGACATGGTCTGTGTCAACCTCTATCCATTCCGCCAGACCATAGCCAGGCCGGATGTCACCATGGAGGATGCAATAGAGAACATCGACATCGGAGGTCCTTCAATGCTCCGCAGTGCGGCAAAGAACTGGAGCTCTGTCACGGTCGTATGCAGTCCGGACAACTATGGACGCATCATAGATGAGATAAGGCAGTTCGGTGACACGACAAAGGAAACCCGTCTGCAGCTCTCTGCAGAGGCATATACCCATACTGCGGAATATGACATGATGATAGCCTCCTATATGCGCAAGGCTGCAGGACTTAATGAGAAGCTGTTCCTCGAATATGACCTCAGGCAGGGACTCCGTTACGGCGAGAACCCTCACCAGCAGGCCAAGTTCTATGCTGCTGCAGAAAAGGTGCCGTTCTCTCTTGCAACGGCTGAGCAGCTCAACGGAAAGGAATTGTCATATAATAATATACAGGATGCCAATGCGGCCCTGAACATCGTGCGCGAATTTGACGAGCCGTTCTGTGTAGGCCTGAAGCACATGAATCCTTGCGGTGCAGCTGTGGGCACTGATGTGACGGATGCGTGGAAAAAGACGTATGAGGCAGACAAGGTCAGCATTTTCGGCGGAATCGTAGCAGTCAACAGGGAAATCAACAAGGAGGCAGCAGAACTTATGAAGCCTGTATTCCTTGAGATTATCATGGCTCCTTCATTCACTGACGAGGCCCTGGAAATTCTCTGTACAAAGAAGAATCTCCGTCTCCTGAAGGTGGATATGACCAAGTCTGACAAGCCTCAGATGCAGTATGTGAGCGTAAACGGCGGTCTCCTTGCGCAGAACCAGGACATTGACACTGTTGAAGTGAAGCCGGAAATGTGCGTTACTGCCGCCAAGCCTTGTGAAGGATGCATGGCAGACCTCAATTTTGCGTGGAAAATCGTCAAGCACATAAAGTCAAACGCTATCGTTGTCGTGAAAGACGGAGTGACAATGGGAGTGGGTGCAGGTCAGATGAACCGTATCGGCTCAGCTGAAATAGCCCTCAAACAGGCTGAGGCAGCCTGCAGGGAGCGTGGAACTGATGTCAGGGAAATCGGCCTTGTCATGGGTTCGGATGCGTTCTTCCCGTTTGATGACTGTGTGACTCTTGCCGATTCATACGGGGTGAAGGCAATTGCACAGCCTGGCGGAAGTGTCCGCGACGGGGATTCCATAAAGAAGGCCGATGAATGCGGCATCGTTATGCTCTTCACCGGAGAAAGACATTTCAAGCACTGACATTGAAAAATAACACTGAAATAATATGAGACGATTTTGCTTTGCTTTTGTGGCTTCTCTCCTTTTCCTTGGAGCATGTTCTCAGGGCAATCTTCCTGTGAAGGTAGCCGTGCCGGAGCGTCCGGCTGGCCAGAATGATGTACTTGGCCTTGTCGCTGAACCCATAGATACAGTCCGCATAGGAGTTGTCGGCCTTGGCATGAGAGGCACAAGTGCCGTTGAACGCCTTACCTACGTGCCTGATTCACGCATCACCGCCCTTTGCGACATTGAGCCTGACAGGGTGGACCGCAGCCTCGGAATCCTGGCTTCGCGCGGAGTTCCGTCTGCCGCCGCCTTTTCCGGTGCCGAAGATTCATGGAAGCAGCTGTGCGAAAGTGAAGATGTTGATCTCGTATATATATGCACTGACTGGCGCAGCCATACTCCGATAGCCCTCTATGCCATGGAGCACGGCAAGCATGTGGCGATAGAAGTGCCGGCAGCCAATACTCTGGAGGAAATCTGGTCTCTGATTGATGCTTCCGAGAGGACACGCCGCCACTGCATGATGCTTGAGAACTGTGTATATGACTTTTTTGAGATGGCCACCCTGTCCATGGCACAGGCTGGTGTCTTCGGAGATGTCATTCATGTGGAAGGCTCTTATCACCACTGCCTTGACCCTTATTGGAGCGAATACTGGAACAACTGGCGTCTTGAATTCAACCGTGACAACAGGGGAGATGTCTATCCTACCCACGGAATAGGGCCTGTATGCCAGGTTCTCGGAATGCACCGCGGAGACCGTATGCGTACCCTTGTCTCTATGGATACTGCTCCTGTGAACGGCAAAAAGGTATGGAAACTGAAGACCGGAGGCGAGTGCGGGGAATTCCTTAATGCGGATCAGACAAGTACCCTGATACGCACGGAGAAAGGCCGCACTATGCTTATCCAGCATGATGTGCTTACCCCACGTCCTTACGACCGCATGTACCAGGTTGTGGGAACTGACGGATATGCAGGCAAATATCCTGTACGGCAGTATTGTCTGCGTGAAAACGGCGGTGCCGCTGGCCGGTACGATGAACTCGGAACAGAAAAACTGTATTCCGGCAGCGAGCTTGAGGAACTTCAGCGCAAATATCCTAATCCGCTGCTGACTCCGGAGCTGGAAGCGCTTGCCCGTCAGGTGGGAGGACACGGAGGAATGGACTTCATAATGGATTACAGGCTGATATACTGTCTCCATAACGGACTGCCTCTTGATATGGACGTTTATGATATGGCGGAATGGTGCTGCATAAGCGAACTGTCAAGGATTTCTCTCGAAAAAGGATGCGCCCCTGTTGAGGTGCCGGACTTCACCCGTGGCGGATGGGACAGGACTGAAGGTTTCTCGTATGCATTTTAACTGATATTTGTTGTAGATTATGACTGATTGCAAAAAAATACTGTCTGAATTTGACGTCAAGGGAACTGTCAGGGACATTGTTCCTATGGGCAACGGACTTATAAATGATACCTATCGTGTATTGACGGAGGATGGCCCGGACTATGTCCTGCAGAGGATAAACAATTCCATTTTCAAGGATGTGGATCTGCTGCAGCACAATATAGAGTGCGTGACAAAACATATCCGCGGCAAGCTGATGCAGGCCGGAGCTGAAGACATAGACCGCAGGGTGCTGACTTTCGTGCCTTTGAAAGACTCCAGCAGAACATGGTTCAGTGACGGTGAATCTTATTGGAGGGTATCCCTGTTCATACCGGATGCAGTTACGGTGGATACCGTAAATCCGGAGTACTCATATTATGCCGGCCTGGCTTTCGGTGAATTTGAGGCTATGCTTGCGGATATTCCGGAACAGCTTGGGGAGACTATACCTGATTTCCATAATATGGAATTGAGGGCACGCCAGCTTAGGGAGGCCGTTGCTGCAGATGCTTCCGGACGCATGGCTTCTCCGGAAGTGCAGGAAATCCTTGCTGAAATGGAGAAGCATATCGGTGACATGTGCATGGCAGAAAGGATGTACCGCGAGGGGACTCTCCCGAAGCGTATCTGCCATTGTGACACAAAGGTCAACAACATGATGTTTGACAAAAACGGAAATGTCCTGTGTGTGATAGACCTGGATACAGTTATGCCGAGCTTTGTCTTCTCTGACTACGGTGACTTCCTGCGTACAGCTGCCAATGTGGTGGCGGAGGATGACCCTGACACTGGGAAAGTGGCTTTCGATATGGATATTTTCAGAGCCTTCACAAAAGGATATCTGGAGTCGGCTTCCGTTTTCCTGACCTCTGCGGAGACGGAAAACCTTCCATACGCGGCAGCCTTGTTCCCGTTTATGCAGGCTGTGAGATTCTTCACGGACTATATCAACGGTGACACCTATTATAAGACAGCATATCCTGAGCATAATCTTGTGCGCACCCGCAATCAGATGGCACTGTACAGGAGCGTGATGGATAATATGAATGAAATGAAGGCCTATATTGCCTCTCAAAAGAAAAAATAATAACATGAAGAAAGTCCTGGTTATTGGAGGCGGCGGCCGTGAACATGCGATTGTGGACGCGCTGAGCCGTTCAGAGAAAGTCAGCAAAATTTATTGTGCTCCCGGAAATGCCGGCATTGCTGCACAGGCGGAGTGTGTTCCGCTGAAAGAGACACAGGTTGAGGAACTTAAGGCATTTGCCCTCGAAAACGGCATTGACCTTACTGCCGTAGGGCCGGAAGTGGCTCTTGCAGCCGGAGTTGCAGATGTCTTCAGCGAGGCTGGGCTCAGAGTGTTCGGTCCATCAAAGGCAGCTGCTGCGATTGAGTCAAGCAAGGATTTCGCAAAACGCCTTATGGCCAAATATGACATACCTACCGCTGCATTCGAAACATTCGAAGACTATGGAGAGGCCCTGGAATATGTGCGCAAGGGAACCTTTCCGGTAGTGCTCAAGTATGACGGACTTGCAGCAGGCAAGGGAGTTGTCATTCCTGAGACAATGGAAGAGGCAGAGGAAGCACTGAAAGATATGCTTCTGGATGACAAATTCGGCAAGGGCAAGGTGGTTGTGGAGGAGTTCCTTACAGGACCGGAATTCTCGTTCATGTGCTTTGTGGACGGAACCCAAGTTACTCCGATGACGCTTTCTCAGGACCATAAGAGGGCATTTGAAGGAGACAAGGGACCTAATACCGGAGGTATGGGGGCCTATTCTCCCGTTCCGATAATTACGGAAGAAGATATAGAATATTCCCTGGAGCATATAATGAAACCTGTTGCTGCGGCGATGGTTTCGGAAGGATGCCCTTTCAAGGGAGTTCTCTACGGAGGACTGATGAAGACTCCTTCAGGTGTGAAAGTCATCGAGTTCAACTGCCGTTTCGGTGATCCTGAGACTGAAGTTGTGCTTCCGCGCCTTGAGTCGGACATATATGACATCTTTTCTGCCGTTGCAGACGGAACTCCTATGCCGGATGTGAAATGGTCGGCAAAAGTTACGATGGGATTTGTCATGGCTTCCAATGGCTATCCGGGCAGCTATGATAAGGGACATGCCGTCACAGGGCTTGAAAATGCGCTTTCAGATCCGTCCGTGAGGATATACCACATGGGAACTGCCGCAAAAGACGGCGGAATAGTCACCTCCGGAGGGCGCGTGCTTATGGTTGTAGGGACTGCTGATACCTTGCAGCAGGCTCACGACAAGGCACTTGATGCAGTCGGCAAGGTGGAATGTGACAATCTGTTCTACCGAAGCGACATCGGCTGGCGGGTGCTTTAGGCATATATTATTATATAAACAGTTAAGTCGTGGCAGGGGACAGAGTAATTCGTGCGCTGCCACGACGGATTGATTGTAAACGAAGTTTGAAATATAAGTAGCAATGGCAAGGACAGTAAGCGGAAAAGAACTTTCGGCAAGGCTGAAAGAGGAAATGGCGGCCAAAGTGGCGGAGTTTCCGGAGAAATATGGAAGAGTGCCTCATCTTGTTGTGATTCTTGTCGGAGACAATCCGGCCAGTGTATCATACGTGACAGGAAAGGCAAAGGCTTCTGAGGTGGTTGGAATAAAGAATACGACGATAAGGAAGCCTGAGACAATATCGGAGGCAGAGCTTATAGGACTGATAAAGGAACTGAATGAGGATGACTCAGTTGACGGAATTCTTGTTCAGCTGCCTCTTCCGGGACATATCAGCGAGGCTAAGATAATAGAGACAATCGCAAAGGAGAAGGATGTGGATGGATTCCATCCTCTGAATGTGGCGGCCCTTTGGCAGAAACAGCCATGTACGGTAGCCTGCACTCCGAAAGGAATCATAAAGATGCTTAAGGAGGCAGGAGTGGAAATAAGCGGCAAAAGAGCTGTTGTGATAGGGCGCAGCAACATTGTCGGGCTTCCTGTGGCCAAACTTCTGCTTGATGAGAACGCTACCGTGACAATCGCGCATAGCCGTACTGCCAATCTTCCCGAGATTACCCGCCAGGCTGAGATTCTGGTTGTAGCCATCGGGCGTCCGCGCTTTGTTACGGCTGATATGGTGTCAGAGGGGACTGTCGTAATGGATGTGGGAGTCAACCGTGACCCTGAGACAGGAAAATTGTGCGGTGATGTTGATTTTGATGCAGTTGAGCCAAAGGCTTCCGTAATTACTCCTGTGCCGGGAGGAGTCGGGCCAATGACAATCTGCTGTCTGATGGAAAACACAATCGAATGTTTTCTCGCAAAGCAATAATATTGAGGAGATAATCAATTTTTTTTGTTTATTTGTGCGAAAATGAATATATTTGCCAGCGATATGTGTGTGACAAATTTTCATAGAGTAGATAATGATATTGTTACGGTGGCATTGGATGCTGCCGTTTGCGGTATTTCCTCTCCGGGAGGGGGGGGTATTATTACTCTTTAAATATTTTTTTATAAGGATACTTGATATTCCCGTTTTGTCGGCTTGGTTTTTCACCTTGGCGGCGAAGCGGGGATTTTTTGTTGTATCCTGTGCTGTATAGGCAAAAAACAATCATCTGATGAACCCTATATTAACAATACGTAAAGGCATTGCCGGCTTAGCCGCATGCTTTTGCCTTCTGGCAGCATCCGTTACGGCGGCTGCGCAGGGCCATGGTGAAGGCAGGTCACAGGCCATGGAGCAGGACTCGCTTGAGGTGCTGCTTTATTTCCGCAAGGGATACTCTGTATTCGAGCCTGCCTATAAGAATAATGGCGAACGCCTGATGAAGTTTATACGCGAGGTTGATTTTAAGGATACCCTGCATATTCGCGGAACGGCATCTCCGGAAGGTGAATGGGAACTGAACGACAGACTTTCCAGAAAACGTGCCGGGAGTCTCCGTGCGTATATAATGGAGAATGCAAGCATTGAAGGGCCTGTGCTGCTTGTCGGAGGTGACGGGATTGACTGGGCTGGCCTGCGTTCAATGGCCACGGCCTCCCGAATGCCGCACAAGGAGAGGGTGCTTGATGTCATCGGAAAAGTCCTTTCCGGCAAGATTGCACCTGAAAATGCCAACAAATCCCTCATCTATATCGGTGACGGAGAAGCGTGGAAGTACATGTATGAGCATTTCTTTCCGCAGTTGCGTACAGTATCTTTCCGCACATGGGGGGATCCTCCTCCAACAATTATAGGACATCGTCCGGGTGCGGAATATATCGGGGACAACACATCTGAAGAACAGCCGGCAGTCCCGGAAGTTGAGAATGAAGGCACAGCTTCTTCAGACGGAGACGGCAATTCCATTGCGGAAGAAGGCGGCACTGAGTCAGGAATGCCTGAGTCTGAGTCCGGTTGCACTGAAGCTGAAGGAGAGCCGATTGGGGAACCGAAGATGGGAAAGATGAAAGACGAACCATTTCACCGCCTTGCCCTCAAGACAAATTTGCTGTACGACTTGGCCCTGATGCCTAACCTTGAGCTTGAATATCTCATAAACGAACACTGGAGCGTAAGTCTCGAAGGTGACGTTGCATGGTGGAAAAATACCGGAAAGCACCAGTATTATCAGACACTCATATTGAGTCCTGAATGCCGGTGGTGGTTCAAGACTTTCAAGCCATGGCACGGACACTATCTCGGCATCATGGCCGGAGGTGGACTATATGATCTTGAGAACAAGCGTACAGGATATAAGGGTGAGGCCGGATTTGCAGGACTTACCTACGGTTTCATGTGGCCGGTTTCCAGGAACTTGTCTTTCGATGCCGAACTCGGGGCAGGTTACATGTACACGAAATATGAGGAATATGAGCCGGTTGACAATCACTATGTCTACCAGCGTACAAGGAGCATGAATTATTTCGGACCTCTGAAACTGAAATTCTCGCTCGTATGGCGTTTTGCAGATGTTGCCGGTAAAAAGAAAGGAGGTTCAAAATGAGACTCGGAAAAATCATGAACAGGTCTGCTTTGGCTGTGCTTGCGCTGCTGTGCCTGCTTTTGTCCGCTTGTCGCAAGGATTTGTGCTATAATCATTTCCGTGCGATGAATGTCATGACACAATGGGAAAAGGCGTGGGAGCGTGATTATGGACGCAAATGGGAGACAAACTGGAATGCAGCCCATTGGGAACATGAATATGATGAATTCCTCCCTGGGGTTCCGGAGGGAGTGACCATGATTATGTATGAAGACGGCAAGGAAAGCTCAAAGAATTTCTTCGGACCTGACGGAGGCGCATTCATGATCGGCGGAGGCATGCATTCGATGCTTATCTATAATAATGATACCCGCTATATCGTTTTTGATGACCTTGCCTCTGCGCCTGCGGCAAAGGCATCCACTACGACCCGCACGCGTTCTTCGCTTAAGGAACTGCATCAGGATGAGCGTACCATCAATCCTCCTGACGTGCTTTATGGAGCCTATCTTTCTGATATTCCTGAGGTGCAGCTTCACGGCAGTTTTGATGCCGATGTCACCATGCGTCCGCTGGTCTATACGTATCTTGTGCGTTTCGGAATCAGCAAGGGGGCAGAATACGTCTCGCTTGCCCGCGGTGCACTGGCCGGAATGGCCGAATCCGTAATGTTGCGTGACGGCTCCACTTCAGACGACACGGCAACCATACTCTTCGACTGCAATGTGAAAGAGTGGGGGGCAGAAGCGGATGTACGCTCATTCGGCGTCGCTGGATTTCCGGACAAATACTACGGACGCGCTTCTTCCGACGAAGGAGAGGACAGGCATTATACGCTCAATCTTGAGATTATGCTCCGTAACGGCCGCATGAGGAGTTTCAATTTTGATGTCACGGATCAGATGGCGGACCAGCCGCGCGGAGGAATCATAGAAGTCGATGGAATCGAACTTGGAGAGGAGGACATATCCAATGATTCCGGCTTTGATGTGAATGTCAGCGACTGGGGTGAATATGAAGACATTGACCTTCCGATAGTGCACTGAATGGAATAATCCATAACAACTTTAAATAATTAAAGCAATGAAAAAATCATTAATCATTTTTGCTGCAGCCGCTCTTGCAATGACCGCCTGCACAACAACCAAGGACATCGACTATGGTGTCGCCCAGGCTTCCAAGCAGGTGTCTTTCACCTCACACGTGAACAAGAACACCCGTGCTCTCACAAATGAAAATTTCAATCAGTTCAATGTTTTCGGCAGCTATACTACAGGAATCAACACGGAGCCTGTACAGGTGTTCAATTCTGTCGCCGTTACAAAGAATGGAACTGACTGGGCATATTCAGGTGAAGCCCGCTATTGGATCAAAGATGCCACATATACTTTCTATGCTTACAGCAAGGAAAATGGGACAACAGGGACAAGTCGTTTTAACAAAGCGGAACTTACTCTTGAAGACTACATCGTTGATGCTGCTGATGACAACCAGAAAGACCTTGTTTTTGCATCTGCGACAAATATTACAGGAAAAGAGTCAGGCAACGAGAAGGTAGCCTTTGATTTCAAGCATATCCTTTCAAAGATCCGTTTCACTTTCACGAGCAATTTCCCTGATGGCTATAAAGTGACTGTTGATCAGGTAGATGTCCGCAATTTCAGAGACAAAGGTACATTCACAGCTTCTACTGGTGAGTGGTCTGCCCAGACTCGTACAAATAATGCAGAATTAGCAGACCAGATGCTGAAGATTTCTGTTCCTTTTGCAGAGGCTGATGCAAACAAGGAGCTTGCTCCGCAGGATGAGGTTGCTACTCAGTATGTCTATATGCTTCCGTTTGCATATCAGCAGCCGAACGTGCGTCTTTATTTCCGTCTGACCATTACCAATGCGAATGGCGTAGTCGTATCACAGAAGGTGAATTATGGTGCATTCAAGCCGACATGGACCAAGGGTACGGCTTATAATTATAAAGTTACGCTCACAGGTGCTGAGGCAGGTCTCGAAAAGATCGAGTTCACGACAAGCGAAGGCATGAACCTCGATGACTGGGCTGAAGGAACTGATGATGTCGTATTCAATTTCGGTTCAGAAGTCAGCAATAATTAATTGTCCTATACAGGCACAGTCCTGATTTACGGTCTGCGGGGATTGGGTTTCCCGCAGGCTGCCAATAAAACATAATAAAATGAAAATTATGGGATTCAGTCTCAAATATTCCTTGGCGCTGTTTGGCGCAGTTCTTTTGTCGGGCTGTGTCCGGACCATAGTCCAGGACGGAGGGGATGACCTTTCCCCGATGCATTTCGGCAAATCCGAAGTAATGACCCGTTCCATTGTGACAAATGACTCTTTTGAAAGCGAAGGGACAGTTTTCAATGTATGGGGCACTTATCATTCGTCATCTGACAGGAATTCCATCCCTGTTGACGTCTTCAGCGGTACTGAAGTAACCAAAACAGGCTCAAAATGGACTTATGACGACACGCGTTACTGGCTTCCGGGCTTCCGCTACAATTTCCGCGCTCTCCATCCAGCTGTGCTCGCGGAATTCCCCGGCATGGTAAGCTATTCATATTCCCAGGATGCGGACCATCCCCACGGGAATCCTGACAATGCAGTCCTTTCAATCAGCAGCTATGACGGACGAAGCGGCCATGACATTCTTTATGCGGCTTCCGGCCCGATTGAGGCGGCCCGCGGAAAAATGCCCGCCGTGGCATTCGATTTCAAGCATATCCTTGCGTATGTGCTCTTCGAGGGTGCAGTTGACCCGTCTGTTGACAGGGAGATTGAAATAGTGTCGGCAAAGCTTTATGGAATGACTGCGACAGGCTCATGGACATCGTCTCCTGCTCCTGCCGGCACCTGGGATGTGACCGGAGGAGAGAAATCGACAGAGCAAAATCCTTATGCCGCAACTTCGCAGGTTCTGCGTCTCACGTCAAAATATGCGTCTGTATTTCCGCAGGGCAGTGAGATACTTATGATTCCCCAGGATATCCAGTCTGGGGCAATATTTGAAATCCAGTACAGATATACTTCCGGCAACACGGCCTTGCGCACTGTCCGCACGGACATTTCTTCGGCAGGGGCTTCTTTCCAGGCCTGGAAAGCCGGCTCGACATACCGTTACAGGTTCAATATCGGAGACACAGACTTTATCGTTTTCGACAAGCCTACGGTAACTGAATGGATAGACCAGGACGGAGGAAACTATATAATCCAATAAAGATGGCAGCGATGACAAAATATACACAAATGAGAATAATGACATCCATATTGCTCTGCTGCAGTATGCTGATGTCGTGCACCGGAGACAAAGACGGCATCAATATCAATCCGGATCCTGTACGCCATGTTACATTCGGTTTGCCGGGAATCATGATGCAGGGGGCGGAGATGCTCGGAGAGCCTGATACAAAATCCGTCTTGCATAATTCATTTCCGGACGGCGGCATGTTCAGGGTGTTCGGCTACTGCATTCCGGACATGGTAAATGGCAACGAAAATGACTATGCTGCCGCTTCTTCTCCATGGAATACCAAGTCACAGAGGATAAAGGCCGACGTTTTTTATGAAACTGATGTCACGTGCAGCGGTGCCGGCACCTCGTATGGCAACGGCAACCTGAAGGAATGGTACACAGCCGGCTTCAATGGAGTTCCGGACGGTGCACAGGTCTCACAGTTCAGGTATTCATTCCTTGCGCACTATCCTGTGGACTGCTTTACGATGAATATGAGGAATGCAGATGCTGTAGGTGTGCCTGTCCTTGCGTTCAGCATGCCTTGGTCAGGCGGTAACATGGACACACCGAGAGACCATGCGGAAATTCCGGACGCGATGCTGGCCGCACGTTTCGACCATATACGTGCGAACGGTGCGGTGCCCCTTAATTTCTATCATATAATGACCGGACTGCGTTTCCGCGTAAACAATTATTCTGACAAGGACCTTGTTATAGAGTCGGCGCGCCTGAGCGGGCAGTTTTACAGTGAGACTACTTTCGATTTCACGACTACTCAAGTAAAACAGACTGCAACTGCTCTCGCACAGAAGTCATTCAGCGGCTATTTCTCGCTTATAGCTGACGGCACATCGCAAGCCTGCCCTTCCGGCGCCTCTTCTCCGTATCTCGGAGTCTCTGACACCAATCCGGACGGCACCACTGTGCTTCTGCTTCCGAATCTGGATGCAGACCCTTCGACGGCTGACCGTCCTGATAACCCGATATACTCCCTTGGGGACAAGAAGACCATAACAATCCGTTACCGTTATGCCGGTGATGCCGATACGAAAACGGCAGTGATACCGGACTTCCATCTCTCATACAGACCTGCGCAGAGTACGCGCTACACGGCGAACCTTAATTTTGTCGGCGACCGTTTTGTGCTTATTTTCCAGGCCGATACCGACTCCTGGGGAGACGGATCTGACAATGGCATTATCATCAATTAACCGGCCGTCACGATGATGCGGCGGTTTTGCCGCTTTGTTAAAGTGAGATTATAAATATAGAATACAGATAAGATGAAAATATCAATCTTGAATTTTTGGGGTTATGCTGCCTTGGCTGCCGCAATTTCTTTGTCGGCAGTATCATGCATCAGTTCTCTTGATGACATTCAGGTTCGTGATGGGAATTCCGTTACAATAAAGGCGGAGTGTCTTGACATGCTGTCCCAGTTTCACGACCCGCTCGCTCCTGCCACACGGGCAGACAACAAGACACAGGAGGAAAAGGCCGTGCGTACCCTGCATCTGTTCTTTTTCGATGAGGCGACAGGCGAGTTTCTTGAGCCTAAGGCAGGAGACCAGAATTTCCAGCCATATCAGAAGCTGACCACCAATGTCCTTACAATCAAGGATGAGGTGTTCACGCAGATGAGCGGAGTGCAGATTTATGCCATAGCCAATATCTCGGGAGACCATTTCAATACAAAGTGGACTCCGGGCGGTGATATACAGACCGGCAGGCTTCAGAACGGGGAATGGGTCAAGTCTGACTTTACCGTGACTAACCGCGCAGACCTCGAGAGCTGGGTGTATGCACCGGTATTGAGGACTGAAGAGGGCACAGATGTCAATCATCTTCCTAAGGCAGGCATGCCTATGGCAGGTTCTGTGGGCAATGTTGATTTGTCGAAGACGTCAGGCAACCTTACCGTAAATATGAAGGCAATGATGGCCAGGGTCGATATAACCGTGCAGCTCAATCCGAACCAGATGAGCCGTGACGGTCAGCTTCCTGTCATGACAATCCGCGAATACGGTATCATGAACATGCCTACCATGGTTCCTCTTGTGCCTCCTACAGGTGCGGATGAGGACAATGTGACTCCTTATCCGGTCGAGCCGTCGCTGACAGTGCCGGTCAATGTCACAATCAATAAGGACAGTGCTCCCGTGCATTTCAGCTATTATACATACGAGAACATTCAACTTCCGAATCCCAAAGGTGTGAACTCCCAGGTGGAGCAGCTGCCGGACGGAACGTGGAAATATCCTGAGGGAATCACTTCGGATGAAGAAAAGCAGCGTTGGAAACCGAACATAGCAAAGAAGGACCGTGCCTCTGCCCTGGTGCTTAAGGGAAGCTACACCACTCACCAGAACCTTACATACAATGCGCAGTTCACCGTTTATATGGGCAAGAATGCCGTCAACAATTTCGAGGTCCAGCGCAATATGCAGTACAAGAACAACATATCCATCCGCGGTCTTGACTATGTTCGCAACTCATCGGACAACGTATATACTTATGACGGACGCGTAAATGTAGTTACGGACAATCCTCTGTATCTCGCCATAGTGAATGAACGCAAGGTGGATGCGCATGCCTCTGCCCTGCCTATGGACGTCTGGCTTCTGTTGCGTGAGCCGGAGAATGCCGACCAGCTGGAGCAGAAACCTGTGGGGCATGAATCAACGGTTACTGTGACGATTCCGGACGGCGTTGACTGGATACGCATGGAGAGGGTAATACCCCGTGCTGAGATGCATGCGGCAAAGTGGGCCGCAGGCACCGGGATACAGCCATATTTCACGACGGATATGTTTACCCGTGTGGCTACAAGCAAGTCCCTTACTGTTGATGGAGGTGATGTCAATTCCGGCGGTTCGCGTTCACGCATCTATTTCTATATTGACGAGAATGTGACTCCGAACGCTTCCGGTGATGTTCCGGACCGCTTCGCTGAAATCCGGATCAGATATGAGCGCAAGGAGAACGGGGCGGTCGTTGATACCCGTGAGCGTACTCTCGAAATCGAGCAGCGCGGGCTTTTGCACGTTTCCGGCAACTGGGTGGCAAATGTTGGAGGGGAGACTGATCCGATCGATGCTTATATGGAATATTATGAGGAATATCTTGAGCACAATGACCCCCTTGACCAACATCTCCAGCCTGGTGAACTTTATACGGGGCTTAGCTGGGGTCTGCTCAATGTAAGGATACCGTACGCTGCTTTAATAAATACAGGTGGATTCAATAATCCTGAAGGTACTTCAGCCCATCAGGTTCGTTATCAGCAAGGGGCATTTGCCATGACAGAGTGGGTAATAAACCGCAGAGGTGCGGCTCCTATGTCAGGTGTGAAATTATTTAACGATTCTGAGCCTGCTTCTGCCTTCCATTACTGTTACGGAAAGAATAAGCGCAATGCCGACGGAACTGTCTCTGATGCCCATTGGTATATGCCTGGAATACGTGAACTTGAGAGGGCTCTGGTGCAATATTATCTTACATTTGAGGATTTTCAAGGAGAATTGTACTGGTCTGCCTCATGTGCGGACAGAGGACGGACCGGAGGATATGGAGACAATCATGCAAGAGCCACAAAAGTGAATATTGTCAATGGCAGTCCTCAATATGTCGCAAGCAGTCCCACGGAAACAAATAATCAAGGATATCAGAATCGTGGAGCCCGTCTGCGCATCCGGGCTTTCTATAAGATGCGATGACCTGCAAAAAGCAGATTGAACTGTGTGACGGGTCTGAATGGGGCCGGCTAAAAGGTTAGCCGAGCCTCATTCACTTTTTAAAAAGACCTATTAATCCTGTACTTGTCATGCCTTAGCCGCAGGCTCGTCAAGTTTAAGCTCTGGATGACGGCGTGAAGAAATATACAGCATGACAGCCACTGTGATTGCGATGACTCCCATCAGGATGAAGATATATTCTGCATGAATGGCTGCATTGACCTCCTGCATCCTGTTGCCGCTTTCTGTAATCCCGTTCTTGAAAATTTTACCGATGAATATAGGCACAATCATCATGCCCATGTTCTGTATCCAGTAAATCAGTGAGAATGCCGTTCCGAGATTTTTCTCAGGCACAATCTTCGGCACTGACGGCCACATTGCCGACGGGACAAGCGAGTATCCTATTCCAAGAAGGGCTATTGCCACATATCCGTATGCTGCGGTTCCCTGTGGAGCAAAAGTTATGAGCAGATGCGAAGCCAGCACCAGCAATGAACCTGTAATCATCCAGGTTGTTGCCTTGCCTGTCCTGTCTACAAGCGCACCGAACAGCGGAGTGAACACAATCGTGAAGAATGGTATCATCGAAAGCATCCATGTAGCAGTCTCAAGTTCCATCCCGAACAGCGGGATCAGAATCGAAGTCCCGAACTTCTTGAAACGTATCACACAGCAATAGAAGAATACGCACAGCAGTGCTATCATCAGAAAACGCGGGTTGGACAGCACCCTCCAGATGTCGGAGAACCTGAACTTGTCTTCTTCCGCTGCCTTTCCTGTACCGTTTTCAATGTCAGTCCCGCATGCTTTTCCGGCCTCCTTGTCGAACCTCGCGTCCATTGCCACAAAGGCGGCCCAAAGTATGCCTCCGAGCATCAGAAGTCCAAGGCCGAGCAGCGCGGGCCTGTTGGTTTCCCCGAGAAGGTAGACCTCACCTTCGGCTTTGCCTGCGACAATCATGGGAGACAATACGAGTGCCGCGGCAGTTCCCAGGCGCGCTATCGAAAGCTGCAGCCCCATTGCCAGGGCCACATTCCTGCCTTTGAACCATTTGGCGATAGACCTTGTTACGGCAACTCCGGCAATCTCGCTTCCGAGTCCGAACAGCATGCACCCTATATATGCAATGATAAGTGAAGTCCGGGGATCCATTCCGGAGGAAATTGCGTATGTCACTATTGCGGCTCCTGCAATCATAAGGCTCACGAATACGCTTCCGACGACCCGTACCCCGAACATGTCCAGCAGGATGCCGCACACGACAAGACCTCCGCATACGCACAGGAAAGAATATCCTCCGGCGTAGAAGCCGTAGTCCTCATAGTCCCATCCGAGTTCCAGAAGTTCCGGATTCCTGAACAGATGTGAGAGGGAAGAGAACATGTCGTCAAAGAAATATGACGCGAACATCGGCACAACAAGAAAAGCAAGAGCCACCCAGCAGGCGCTCTTGCTATCTTTCAGAGATTTGAATATTCTGTTCATCAAATCAGCATTTAATGTATGGGGCTATTTCTTTACATTCGGTTCCTCAAGACCGTAGCCTTTCTTCTTGTCCTCTATTTTCAGGAGGAAGGTCAGGAAGAATGCCATGACACCGAATGACGCGAAAATCAGCATCGGCACAAGATATCCTCCGGTAGCCTGAAGTGTTACTCCTATCAGAAGCGGAACCAGGCATAGGCCAATATTCTGTACCCAGAAGATCAGGCAATATGCCGAGCCCAGGATTTTTTCATCGATAATCTTCGGAACGCTTGGCCACAATGCAGCCGGCACAAGGGAGAATGACACTCCGAGCACGACAACAAGAAGAAGTGCGAACCACTGTTTCGGGAATATCGGCAATATGAATGCGAAGCTGAGGTGGCAGACCACCATTATGATAGCACCGAGCATAAGCATTGACGCTCCTTTGCCCCTGAAGTCAAGGAAGCCTCCGAGGAACGGAGTGAGAGCCATGGCAAGAATCGGGAAACAGCTGAACAGGCGTGCGGCATTCTCTGCATCAATTGAAAGGGTCACTTCAAGGAAATTGGTCGCATACCTCTGGAACGGGAAGATTGCGCTGTAATAAAGCACGCAGAGCAATGCAACTATCCAGAACATCTTGCTGCTGAAAATCTTGCCGAGGTCGCTGATATGGAACTCATCCTCAGCAGACTTCTCTTCTGCCATTCTTCCGGCTGCAATGAGCTGTGCGTCAAACTTCTTGTCCATAACGACAAATACGGTGTAGCAGATGAGCCCGATCAGAAGCAGGGCTGTGCAGAACCCTATAGGGGCTACGATTGACTGGTTGAATTTTGCCGAAATAAGAGGGGAAATCCACATCACCGCAAATACACCCAGACGTGCAATCGCCATTTCAAGTCCCATCGCAAGAGCCATCTCCTTGCCCTGGAACCATTTTGCGATAGCCTTTGACACGGTTGTTCCTGCCATTTCACATCCGCAGCCGAAAATCATGAATCCCAGGCATGCCATTTTTGCGCTTCCCGGGAGCGCCGGCCACCATGAGCCTAACCACACGTTGAAACCTGTGCCCTGGAACCATTCGGTGATTCCTACGAACTTTATCAAGGCTCCGATTACCATCAGAGATGCGGAAAGCATGCCTGTGAAGCGTGTTCCCATCTTGTCAAGGATAATTCCGGCAATAATCAGAAAACCGAATACGTTAAGTATGTATTCGGAAGCCGCATACGTACCGAATACAGTGCTGTCCCAGCTTCTGGATTGCTCCACAAGGGATTTCAGAGGTGACATCACGTCCACAAACATGTAGGCGAAGAACATCATGGATGCAATGAGCACGAGGGCAGACCATCTTGCCACTGCACTGTCATTCATGAATTTTTTGATAGTTTCAGTCATATTGAATTATTTTTATTGTATATGCTTGGAAAGCCTGCGAAGTTAAGTGTTTTTGGTATAAGTCAAAACACTTTTTTCAAAACTCGGAATAAAATAGTATCTTCGTGCGCATTTTTGTTAGACTTATAAAGGCAATGGCATACAATCTTCTTGACAGCATCGGCTCGCCTGCCGACATGAAGGATTTCAGTCTTGAAAGCCTCAAGGAACTATGTGCCGAAATACGCAGCTATATGATAGAGTGCTGTGCCGTCAATCCTGGACATCTCGGGTCCAGTCTCGGTGCCGTTGAACTCATCGTCGGCCTGCATTATGTCTATAACACCCCTACGGACAAGATTGTGTTTGATGTGGGCCATCAGGCATACGCGCACAAAATAATAACCGGGAGGCGCGAGGCATTCAGAAAAAACAGAATGAAGAACGGCATCAGCGGTTTCCCGAAACGCTCGGAAAGTGAATACGATGCTTTCGGAGCCGGGCACTCGTCCACTTCCATATCTGCTGCACTTGGTTTTGCCGAGGCTTCAAAGCAGCTTGGCCTGGGGCACAGGACTGTGGCTGTCATCGGTGACGGCTCCCTTACCGGAGGACTTGCACTGGAGGGCATGAACAATGCAGGTGCCGCAAAGTCGGACCTTCTGGTCATACTCAATGACAACAACATTTCGATAGACAGGAACATTGGGGCCCTGCATGAATATCTGCTGAGAATTACAACTGACCCGAGGTACAACAGGGCGAAGAAGAAAGTATGGGACAGGCTTGGCGAAGGGAAAGTGCGCAGCAGCCTGCAAAGGTTCGTGATAAATGCAAAGTCATCGCTTGTCAGACGTAGCGGAGGCGACCTGTTTGAGGCAATGGGCTTCAGGTACTTCGGCCCTGTTGACGGAAATGACATAGAACAGGTCATTGCAACTTTGACGAAGCTGCGTAATCTGGACGGTCCTATACTTTTGCATGCAGTCACAAAAAAAGGAAAGGGATATGCCCCTGCAGAGGCAGACCAGACGGTATGGCATGCTCCCGGCATCTTTGACCCGGAAACGGGGGAGAGGCAGGGCAGCAGGAAAGGAACTTCCCGTTATCAGGATGTCTTCGGACAGGTCTTGCTTGAGCTTGCCTCCATGGACAGAAGGGTAGTGGGAGTGACTCCTGCAATGGCATCGGGGTGCGGAATGAATCTTCTGGCCAAAGAAATGCCTGACAGATTTTATGATGTAGGAATCGAAGAGGAGCACGCCGTCACGTTCTCTGCCGGACTTGCTGCCGGGGGAATGAAGCCTTTCTGCAATATATATTCTTCATTTTCACAGAGGGCATACGACCAGATTATGCATGATGTGGCTCTGCAGGGACTGCCGGTTGTCATTTGTCTGGACAGGGGAGGCCTTGTGGGAGAGGACGGGCCTACACATCACGGATGCTATGACATGGCCATATACCGCAGCATACCGGGAGCTGTGATTGCTGTTCCTGGAAATGAGATTGAATTGAAGGACATGATGTATTCGGCAATGAAGGCTGAGACTGGTCCTTATATAATAAGGTATCCGCGCGGTTATGGTGAAGGTTCCGACTGGAAAACTCACCCTTATGGACTGCTTGAGCCGGGCCGCGGTGAAATTCTTTCCGTGGGAGAGAAGATTGCCGTGATTGCTGCCGGACCTTGCGTGAACAGGGCCGAAGAAGCTGCTGAGTCAATATACCGGAGAGAGGGCTGGAGGCCTTCTGTGTATAATATAAGGTATATAAAGCCGTTTGATGAGAAACTCTTGCATGAAATCGCGGCAAGGCATGAGCGTATAGTCACTGTCGAGGACGGCACTGTGCTGGGAGGACTTTACGGAACCGTAACCGAACTGTTGGCAGGATGGGGATGCCTTGTTCCTGTGAGGGCCGTGGGAATACCTGACAAGTACATAAGCCAGGGGACTCAGGAGGAACTTAGGCACGAGTGCGGGTTGTCAGAATGCTCCATTGAGGCTGTTTTGATGGAAGAAAATGAAAAAATACAAAAAAAAGATCAAAAAGTTTTGGAGATAAAAAATTAATGTCTATCTTTGCAATCCCTTTCGGAAACAAACCGACAAGCGGGGCAAAAAAACTGCCGATGTAGCTCAGTTGGCTAGAGCACGTGATTTGTAATCTCGGGGTCGTGGGTTCGACTCCCTCCATCGGCTCAAAAGTTTGTGAATTTGTTTTTCGCCTGTTTTCAGGAAAGCCTCCGTGGCTTTGTTGTTCGGGCAAGACAAAACGGGAGAATACCAGAGTGGCCAAATGGGGCAGACTGTAAATCTGCTGGTTTATACCTTCGGTGGTTCGAATCCATCTTCGCCCACAGATTAGTAGCGAATGCGGAAGTAGCTCAGTTGGTAGAGCATTAGCCTTCCAAGCTAAGGGTCGCGAGTTCGAACCTCGTCTTCCGCTCAAA
>CAMWUW010000023.1 GCA_947177525.1 uncultured Bacteroidales bacterium
TTTCCGTGCCTTCTGACGCTCAGTGGCTCAGTGTCTCTCCTGAAAGCGGTGCCCTTGATGCAGAAATCAATGTCTATGTCACCGCAAACGGCGGAGCGAGACGTTCTGCAGCCCTGACTGTTTCTGCTCCAGGACTCAAAAGTGCTTCTGTGACCGTGATACAGGAGGCGGGAGAATCACCGAAGGATATTGTCGGGCTATTCGCCGATCCGGAAATGCCGGATGCCGACAGCCCGTGCACTTTGTATTACCGTGCCGACAGGACATCCCCGATATATAACTATACAGGGGATTTGTATGCCCATATCGGCATAAACAGCGAATGGCAGTTTGTCGTGGCCGAGTGGGGCGAGAATGTGGATAAATGCAAGTGGCAGGCTACTGAAGAGAAGAATCTCTGGTCTCTGGAACTTTCTCCTACTATAAGGGAGTACTTCGGTTCGGGCCTGGCAGAGATAAGCAGCATATCGGTTGTCGTAAGGAATTCGGCAGGAACCGTCCAGACCGGTGACCTTTCCGTTGCCGTTGCCGACTCAAAATATGCATTTGTCCCGGATGACGTCGTGATGGAATCCATGCCTCAGGGTGCTGTCCATGGAATAAACTATAATTCGGACGGTTCTGTTACGCTTGTTCTTTTGGAAAAGGACAAGAAAGGAGGCCGCTATGACTATTGCTATCTTGTCGGTGATTTCAGCGGATGGGTGCGCAGCAACGAATACGCCATGAAGCGTGACGAGTCTGCCGGATGCTGGTGGATAACTCTTGACGGCCTGGACAACGGAAAGGAGTACATGTATCAGTATTACCTTGTGAAGGGTACTTCGCGTGTCCGTATAAGCGATCCGTATTCAGAGATTGTCTATGACGGGGCGAATGACAAGTATATCTCTTCGGCCACATATCCGGGGCTGCCTGAATATCCGGAAGGCGCTTCAGGACTTGTGTCCGCATTCCAGTCCGGAAGGCAGGGGTACACCTGGAAGTCGGACGGCTTCAAGATTGCCGACAAAGACAATATTGTCATATATGAAATGCTTCTGCGTGATTTCTCAGCTTCCGGTGACCTTGCCGGTGCTATGGAGAAACTGGATTATCTGCAGGAACTCGGAGTCACAGCCATAGAGCTTATGCCTGTGCAGGAGTTTGACGGGAATGACAGCTGGGGCTACAATCCGTGCTCTTATTTTGCGATGGACAAGGCCTACGGTACGCGCGAGAAGTACAAGGAGTTCATAGATGAGTGCCACGGAAGAGGAATGGCAGTCCTGCTTGACGTTGTATATAACCAGGCTACCGGAGCGCATCCTATGGCGAAAATGTATTGGGATGCATCATCTAAGAGCACTTCTGCCGACAACCCTTGGTTCAATGTCGAGGCACCGCATCCTTACAGTGTGTTCCATGACTGGAATCATGAGAATGAAGATGTCAGGAACCATGTGAAGAGGAATCTTGAGTACCTGCTCAGGGAATATCATGTGGACGGATTCCGTTTTGACCTGACAAAAGGATTTACTCAGAAAAAGTCCACTGAGACAACTGCGTCCAATTACGATGCATCCAGAATTGCTGTTCTGAAAGACTACAATTCCCGTATCCGTGAAGTGAATCCGGATGCAGTGGTGATTTTGGAGCATTTCTGTGCGGATGATGAGGAAAAGGAACTGGCCAAGGACGGAATGAAGGTGTGGAGGAATCTGAACAATGCATATTGCCAGAGCGGCATGGGCATTTCTTCGGACAGCGGTTTCCAGGGACTCTGGACCGGGCAGAACGGAATGTCTTTCGGAGGTTATGTCGGCTTCATGGAAAGTCATGACGAGGAAAGGGTCGCATACAAGCAGTCGGCCTACGGTGCGTCTTCTGTAAAGGGAAAGCTTGATGTAATGATGCGCAGGTGCGGTCTGAATGCGGCGTTCTTCCTTACGGTTCCCGGCCCTAAGATGATCTGGCAGTTCGGCGAATTGGGCTATGACATAAGCATTGAGACCGGAGGACGCACAGGAAAGAAGCCTCTTCACTGGGAATATCTCAGCAACAGCGACAGGAAGGCTCTCCATGACACTTATGCCGGTCTGCTGCGCTTCCGCAGTGAAAATCCTGAATTTTTCGGGAAGGATGCTTCGTTCTCATGGAATGTTTCCGCGTCCGACTGGGCCGGAGGCAGATTTGCCTCATGTACGGCCGGCGGAAAGTCTTTTGCCCTCATAGGCAACTTTGATGTCTCGGCAAGGACAATCACACGCCGGCTTCCTGCATCGGGAACCTGGAGGAACTGGTTTGACGATACGGAGTCATATTCAGGCGACAGCGTGACTGTGGAACTTCCTGCAGGTGAATTCCTCCTGTTGGTGAATTTCTGAAATGTTGGCTATATTTACAAGTGATTTTGGGTTTAATGCTGCCGTGCCGGCTTCGTTTCGGATTCCGCTCCGGCAGACAAATGGACAATTATGAATAATATCAGTAGATTTGCGGCGGCAGTTTTGGCTGCATTGCTGGCATTCTCTTGCGGGCAAGGCACGGACCGTCGTCCTGCTGGGAACAGCGTGGTATATGAAATGAATGTGCGCCAGTACACTCCGGAAGGCACTTTTGAGGCGGCTGCAGAGCAGCTTCCGCGTCTGAAGGAGCTTGGTATTGACATCCTATGGCTCATGCCCATACATCCTATAGGAACAAAGGAGCGCAAGGGAACCCTCGGGTCGTATTATGCGATTTCCGACTATTGTGATGTGAACCCTGAATTCGGCACAATGGCGGACTTTGAGAAATTTCTGGACAAGGCGCACCGTTTCGGATTCCGGGTGATACTCGACTGTGTGGCCAATCACACGTCTCCGGATGCCAAATGGATCAATGAATGTCCTGCCGACTGGTATGTCAGGGATTCGCTCGGAAATACCGTTGTGAACTATGACTGGACTGACATCGCTGAACTTAACTATGACAACAGGGATGTGTGGACGGCAATGCAGGCGGCAATGCGCTTCTGGATGGAAAAGGGTGTGGACGGATTCCGCTGCGACATGGCCTGTGAGGTGCCTTTTGAATTTTGGGCCGAGACTATATCCATGCTGCGCTCGGAGTGGCCTGACATGTATATGCTGGCAGAAGGGGAGGACCCGAGGCTGCACACTGTGGCCGGCTTTGATGCCTCATACGCATGGGAGCTGCACCACCTTCTCAATGATATTGCGCAGGGCAGGAAGAATATACCTGAATTACTTGAATATATTGAAAAGGATGCTGCGGCAGTGCCTTCTGACGCACTCAGGCTCATGTTTACGTCCAACCATGACGAGAATTCCTGGGCCGGGACCGAGTTTGAGCGCATGGGAGATGCAGCCGGGGCGATGGCCGTCCTGACTTTCACCCTGCCTTCGGGCCAGCCTCTCATATACACAGGCCAGGAAATGGGATGGAACAAGAGATTTGAATTCTTTGAGAAAGATCCTATACCTGCATGGGAGGAAAACAGCTATACCGATTTCTATAAGGAACTTGTGAATCTGCGTCATGTACATCCTGCCCTTGCCGCAGGTCGCGACGGCGGCAGCTTTGAGGTTATTTCAGTGCAGGACAGTACTCTTGTCTTCGACAGGGCCGTTCCCGGCGACACAGTCAGGGTGAAAGTGCAGCTGAAGGCTCCTTGGGAATACGAAATCACTTGCCTTTGACATAAAACCATATTGACACTATGCTGAAAAAGATTATTATCGTATCGGTGCTTGCCGTTTTTGCTTCATGTACGGCACGCCAGGCTTTTGACCCTGCTTCTGTTGCGGATGCAGATGCTGTCCAGGTATCACATGTCGAGCCTCTTTCATGGTGGACGGGCATGAACACTCCTCTGCAGCTTATGGTCCACGGACAGGGAGTCTCTGAGTATGTGCTGTCCGTCGAGGGCGGTGACGGGGTGTCTGTCTCAGCTGTCCATGAAGCCGACAGCCCGAACTATCTGTTCGCTGACATAAAGATTTCTGCAAAGGCCCGTCCGGGAACATATTATCTTGTGTTCACGCGGGATGGTGAGTCTGCCCCTGCATTCAAATATCCTTATGAGATTGAGGCCCGCCGGAGCGGCTCTGCAGAGCGCAAGAGCTTTACGACTGCTGATATGGTCTATCTTATAATGCCGGACCGCTTTGCCAACGGGGACACTTCCAATGATTCTGTGGACTGCATGACGGAGAAAGCGGACAGGAGCGAGCCTTTCGGACGCCATGGAGGCGACATCCAGGGCATAATTGACCATCTCGACTATATCAGCGGATTGGGAGCCACATATATCTGGGCGACTCCTTTCCTTGCAGACAATGCTCCCGAAGGGTCATACCACGGCTATGCCGCATCGGACTACTATCATATTGACCCTCGTTTCGGAAGCAACAGCCTGTACCGCGAATTTGTGGCCAAGGCAAAAGAAAAGGGGATGGGTGTCATTATGGATATGGTGCCGAACCATTGCGGAACGGAGCACTGGTGGATGGATGACCTTCCTTTTGAGGACTGGATCCATCAGTTTCCTGAATATACGGGAACCAATGTGTGCTTTTCTGCCAATATGGACCCGAATGCATCTTCCAGGGATCTGTATCTCAACGAGAGCGGGTGGTTCGTGCCTTCTATGGTGGACATGAACCTTGACAATCCATATATGCTCCGCTATTTTGTGCAGTGGGCCGTATGGTGGATTGAATATGCCGGACTTGAAGGACTGCGCGTAGATACTTATCCTTATAATGAGAAACAGCCGGCTGCGGACTGGTGCGCCGCCATACGGAGCGAGTATCCTGACATGAACATTGTGGGGGAATGCTGGACATCTTCTGTGCCGCAGCTTGCATATTGGCAGGGCGGCAATCCTAACAAGGACGGTTTTGACTCGAATCTGCCGTCAATCATGGATTTTCCTCTTTATGATGCGGTCTGTGCCGGGCTCACCTGTGACAATCCGGGCTGGGGACAGGGCATGACAAGGATATATGACGCACTGTCCCATGATTTTGTTTATCATGACCTTTCGAAGATGCTCATTTTCCCTGGAAACCACGATACGGCAAGAATTGGTGATGTGGTGCGCAAGGACCCTTCGCGCCTGAAGATTGCAATGGCACTTATGGCTACAATGCGCGGGATTCCTCAGATTTTTGCAGGTGACGAACTTATGTTCGTTTCCTCGAATCTTAATGACATGAGCAACCATGGCGGACTGCGGGTTGATTTCCCGGGAGGATGGCCTGGGGATGCCGTGGACCTTTTCACTGAGGAGGGGCGTGATTCGCAGACTGTGAATACTGACGGACTTGCTGTGGCAAATGGACAGGCCGGGGAGCTTTACCGCTATGTGTCGCGTCTGTTCAACTGGAGGAAGGGCAAGAAGGTCATACATGAGGGTAAGACTATGCATTTCCTTTCGCGGGACAATACATACGGATATTTCCGCTATGATGACAGCGATGCCGTTTTTGTGTATGTGAATAACTCGGACCAGTCCAGGAACATACCATGGTCTCATTATTCTGAAATATCTGACGGGCTGTATGGCGGAAGGGATGTCATTACAGGTGAGCCTGTTGAGGTCTCGGATTCTACCGTGGCAGCTCCACGCTCAGTGCTTGTCGTGGAGTTCAGACGTTAATTCTTATATTTGCATTCCTGTTTCCGGAGATGTTCTTCCGGAGGCATATAGATTTTACAATGTAACACTGAAATGATATGAAGAAAGCATTTATTGCAATGTCGGCTGTAATCCTTGCTGCAGGATGCACGGCACAGAAACATGCAGGGCCTGCCACTGATGTGCAGACTCTGATGTCACCGGGAGGGAATATGCAGATGACTTTTCAGCTTGCATCTGACGGAACTCCGCAGTATTCACTGGATTATGGGGACAGAAAGGTGATTCTTCCGTCTGACCTTGGATTTGAGCTTCGCGGAACCGTAAAGGCCGAGAAACTTGTGTTTAACAATGACGGGACCATCGGGAAGAAGGACGCTGTTAAGGAAAATTCCTTTCACGACGGATTCTCCCTTGAGGGTGTGGAGACTGCATCTTTCGACCAGACCTGGAATCCTGTCTGGGGAGAGGAAGAGCAGATCCGCGACAATTACAATGAACTTCTTGTGAACCTTGTCCAGGATGCCACCGGCAGAAAGATGGCTGTTCGTTTCCGCCTTTACGACGACGGACTTGGATTCAGGTATGAGTTCCCGCAGCAGCAGAACCTCAATTATTTCGTGATAAAGGAGGAACTTACGCAGTTTGCACTTGCGGGCGACCATACTGCATGGTGGATTCCGGGCGACTATGACACCCAGGAGTATGACTATACCGAGTGCCGTCTGTCCGAGATAAGCAGCAGGTACAGGGAGGCTGTGTGCGGCAATTCATCCCAGACTCTCTGGTCGGACAATGCCGTGCAGACTTCTTTGCAGATGCGTTCCGATGACGGCCTGTACATCAATATACATGAGGCTGCACTGGTGAATTACCCGTGCATGCATCTTGACCTTGACCCGAAGACTCTGACTTTCACGTCGCACCTTACTCCTGACGCCCAGGGGTGGAAAGGCTATATGCAGACTCCGTGCAAGACTCCGTGGAGGACGGTTGAGGTGGCTGAAAGCGGTGCAGGTATCCTCTCTTCCCGCCTGGTGCTCAATCTGAATGATCCTTGTGCGTACGATGACGTGTCATGGATTCATCCTGTGAAATATATCGGAGTATGGTGGGAAATGATAAGCGGAAAGGGCTCGTGGGCATATACGGACGACTACGCTTCCGTGCAGCTTGGAAAGACGGATTATTCCAAGAGCACGCCTAATGGCAGGCATTCGGCCAACAATGAAAAGGTCCGCCGCTATATTGACTTTGCTGCCGCTCACGGATTCAGCCAGGTGCTTGTGGAGGGCTGGAATGAAGGCTGGGAAGACTGGGCGAACTGTTCGAAGGATTATGTGTTTGATTTTGTGACACCTTATCCTGATTTCGACATCAAGGCCCTGAATGACTATGCACACTCAAAGGGCGTGAAGCTGATGATGCATCATGAGACTTCTTCTTCTGTGCGTAATTATGAACGTCATATAGAGAAAGCCTATGACCTGATGAATAAATACGGCTATGATGCCGTGAAGAGCGGATATGTCGGTGACATCCTGCCGCGCGGGGAGACCCACTATGGCCAGTGGATGGTAAACCATTATCTGTATGCCGTGACGGAGGCTGCAAAGCACAAGGTAATGGTGAACGCCCATGAGGCGGTGCGCCCGACCGGACTATGCAGGACTTATCCGAATCTGATAGGCAATGAGTCTGCCCGCGGTACGGAGTACCAGGCTTTCGGCGGCACGAAGCCTCACCATGTCACCATCCTTCCTTTCACAAGGCTCAACGGCGGTCCTATGGACTATACTCCTGGCATCTTTGTCATGGATATGGCCGAGGTAACTGACGGACGGAACAATTCCAAGGTGAATGCTACGATTGCAAACCAGCTGGCTCTCTACCTTACAATGTATTCTCCTCTGCAGATGGCGGCTGACCTGCCGGAGCACTATGAGCGCTATATGGATGCGTTCCAGTTCATCAAGGATGTGGACATTGACTGGATACAGAGCAAGTATCTGCTTGCGGAGCCGGGAGATTATATCGTAGTTGCGCGCCAGGGCAAGAAGAACGGGCAGTGGTTTGCCGCAGGTGTGACGGATGAGAACAGGCGTACGCTCGAGGTGCCGATGTCGTTCCTGGATGCCGGCCGTACATACGAAGCTACGATCTATGCGGATGCCGAGGATGCTGACTATCAGACGAATCCGCAGGCTTATCAGATATATAAGAAGGTGGTGGCTTCATCTGACACACTTTCGGTTGATTGTGCTCGCGGCGGCGGTTTCGCAATCTCTTTCCGTGAACTTTAGGTTCCGGCCTTTGGAAGTGGATGGAGCGGAGGAGATTTTTCCCTGTCGGGGATTTTTTCCATATGCGGCTCCTGTCCTGAAATTTGCTCAGACTTAGGAGTTTCCTTTTCAGCAGATGATTCCGGCAGTTTTAAGCATTCATTTCCGGGAACTGCCGGATTCAAATATTTTTGGTTAATAATGGCAGGACCTGGCCTGTAGATGCGTTTGCACCTGCGGGCCAGGCCCTTTGCTCTCGGCTTTTCGCTATATTTGTCCTGACGGACATATATACGCTTGTGCCTCGGCAGAGCATTCAAACAGGTTTGATGCTTTGCTCTCAGCTTTTCGCTATATTTGTCCTGACGGACATATATACGCTTGCGCCTCGGCAGAGCATTCAAACAAGTTTGATGCTTTGCTCTCAGCTTTTCGCTATATTTGCACCACAAGAGGTGTTGCATGATTGTTGCCGGACAGGCGTCATTTTAAGTTGCATCGGAATATAAGGCCGGGAACAGGACCGAAGTAATTTGATTGTGCGGCAATGAGACAGTACAACATCAACAAAACTAATTGAAACAAATCATGATATCTGAATTCAAAGAAAACCGTCCGGATGTGCTTCACGGGATACTTCTTATCGTGCTTTTCTCATTTTCCGCATTCTATATCGCGGAGTTTGACTTCGTCCGCAGACTTTCACTCAGCCCGCTCATCGTGGGAATCATCCTCGGGATGCTCTATGCCAACAGTCTCCGCAACAAACTGCCCCACACATGGGTTCCCGGAATCCGATTCTGCACCAAGCAAGTACTGAGACTCGGAGTCATACTCTACGGATTCAGACTCACATTCCAGCAAGTGGCTGCAATCGGACTTCCTGCCATTGCCGCAGACTTGCTGATTGTATGCGGTACTCTTTTGATAGGCATACTTGCCGGGCGCTTGCTGAAGGTCGACGGTGAGACATCCCTCATGACATCCGTCGGAAGCGCAATCTGTGGCGCAGCGGCTGTACTTGGTGCCGAACCGGTAGTGAAATGCCAGCCTCACAAGACTGCAGTGGCGGTTTCCACGGTCGTCATCTTCGGAACGCTCTCAATGTTCCTCTATCCGGTACTGTACAGAAGCGGGGTGCTTGACGGTCTGACAGACAGGCAGATTGCTGTCTACCTCGGGTCTACGCTCCATGAAGTTGCCCATGTCGTCGGGGCTGGAAATGCCATAGACGCTGCCGGCGGACATGTGGCCGATGCTGCCACAGTAACCAAGATGATACGTGTCATGATGCTTGCCCCTGTACTTGTAATAATGAGCATGGTGCTTTCTCGCAAAAACAGAAGCAGGACGGAAAACGGTGTCAGAGGCAAAGTCACCGTGCCGTGGTTCGCATTCCTGTTCCTTGCCGTCATTGGAATAAACTCTCTGCTCCAGAATGCTTCATTCATACCCTCGGATATGCTTGCATCAGGTCTGGAGCTGATAAACGGTTTTGATACATTTCTTCTGACAATGGCCATGACGGCCTTGGGGGCGGAGACAAGCTTCGACAAATTCAGACAGGCCGGAGCAAAACCCTTTATGCTTGCCGGCATCCTTTATCTCTGGCTGGTTTTCGGCGGATACGCCATAGTCCTGATTGTTGGCTGAATCTTGGAAACTGTTTAAAATTTTATCAAAAGTCTTTTTCCATATGGGCATATTTCCCGTTTTATATACACTGGAACTTGCTGTCTGTCTCAAAAAATAAACTTTAATCTATAAACTATGAACAAATTTCTGAAATTTGCAGTTTGCTGCACATTATCTTTTGCTGTCCTGTATGTCAACGCCAATGCATCGGAAAAGCGGCATAA
This sequence comes from uncultured Bacteroidales bacterium, assembly GCA_947177525.1. Taxonomy (GTDB): domain Bacteria; phylum Bacteroidota; class Bacteroidia; order Bacteroidales; family UBA932; genus Cryptobacteroides. The sequence continues at coordinate 9,768 of CAMWUW010000023.1, forward strand.
ATCAGCGGCGTCCGAAAAGGCAGCAGTAACATACGGATACTGCAATCCCGTTGTTCCGGGATTTTATCCCGACCCGAGCGTATGCCGCGTAGGCGATGACTATTACCTTGTCAACAGCAGTTTCCAGTATTTTCCGGGCGTACCGATTTTTCACAGCAAAGACTTGATTCATTGGAAGCAGATAGGCAATGTGCTTGACCGGGAATCGCAGCTTCCGTTGAGAGATGCAAACTCATGGCTCGGAATATATGCACCTACAATCCGATATAATGACGGCATATTTTATATGGTAACGACCAATGTCGGAAACGGTGTAAGAGGCAACGGCAACTTTTTCGTGACTGCTTCAGACCCGGCCGGCCCGTGGAGCGAACCGGTATGGCTTGACCAGGAGGGCATAGACCCCTCGCTATATTTCGAGGACGGGCACTGCTATCTGACCACCAATCCGGACGGAATGATTACCCTATGCGAAATAGATCCCCGGACGGGGCGGCAGATTGGCAGTTCCGTACAGCTGTGGGGCGGTACCGGAGGCCGTTACCCGGAATCGCCTCACATATACAGGAAAGACGGCATGTATTATCTGCTCATATCGGAAGGCGGCACGGAGATGGGGCATATGGTGACAATTGCCAGAAGCCGGAATATTTATGGCCCTTACGAGCCATGTCCCGAAAACCCCATTCTTTATCATCAGCGGCAGATTACTCAGTCAAGTCCGATTCAGGGGACAGGGCATGCTGACCTGGTGCAGGCCCATGACGGCTCATGGTGGATGGTATTCCTTGCCTTCCGCCCGCAGTCTATGGGGCAGCATCTGACAGGACGGGAAACATATCTTGCTCCGGTCGAATGGAATGAGGACGGTTGGCCGGAAGTGAACGGAAACGGCACTGTGAGTTTGCGCATGGATGTGCCTACCCTCCCGCAGACAGAGACTGGAAATGACCGTGTCCTGTACTATGATTTTGCATCTATGTCGTGCTTTGGACCGGAATGGATACATTTGCGCAATCCTGATACGGACAATTATACCTTCACTCCGGACGGGCTTGCCCTTACAGGCACATCTGCCGGTTTAGACAGCATGGACAGTCCCACTTTTGCAGCGGTGCGCCAGTGTGACATAAACTTCATTGCCCAGGCCGAAGTTTGCTTGGATAGGCCGTGTACATCATGCGGTCCGGAAACCGGAGCTGAAACTTGTGCCGAGGCAGGAATCTCGGTCTACATGGACTCACATTCGCATTATGATTTCTATCTGGCGCGCACCGGAGATGGCGGTATGAAAGTCGTGCTGCGCTACCGGCTCGGTTCCATAAGGGGAGAACTTCCTTTTGATGCGAACCTGCAATCCATTGGCAGCCAAACTTCTGGCTCTCTTTTCGATGGCCGTGGAGTCGTGCTTCGTATCACAGGCACTCCTGATCTTTATGAATTTCTTTACAGCGTTGACGGAGGAAACGGATTTGTGAAAGCAGGGTGTCTTGATACGCGTTATCTTTCTTCTGAGACTGCCGGAGGTTTCACTGGTGTTGTTCTCGGTCTGTATTCATACGGCTGCTGTACCGGTCTCTTCCGCAATTTTTCATACACTCCGCTTGATTCCCTATGTCCCCGGCCAGTTCATGCAGGACATTGACAGGAATGACAATGAAATTCAGATAACACATAGTACCGGGCCTTGGCTACGACGAATAGACCGAAGGACCGGGAACTCGTTTCCGATATGACCGAAAACAGAAGAGACGGAGGGCTGACACCCTGCTCCCTGTAGTGCAAAAATTTCAGTCAGATATAAACTCCTGTCAAAGCGTCTGCCCGGCGATGAATTCACGCAGTATGGATGTCGGAGGTATGGCTGCAATCTCGGCAGGAGACAACGCTATTATGTAATCAAGGAATTTCAGCATGCGCGTCGCCTCTGTATATGCCGGTGATGTCGGGGCTATTCTCCTGAGGAGAGGCTCTGCATAATATTTCAGCACCGGAAGCTCAAAGATGTGGGCTGAATTGAAGACCGCGTCCGCATTCTCCTGGAAAGGGAAAATGTTGTGGTTCTCCCCGCGTCTTACGCTCTGCCACCTCATTATGGTATCTTCCGGATTTATGCCCCTTGTCCTGTTGTCACGTATCATTCTGCGCAGCATCCTGTTGTCCGATGTGGAGATATTGTTGTTCTCGTCAATTGACAGCGAAGTAAGTGCCGATGCATATACCCTGAACACCTTTGAATTGTCAACATCCGGTATCATTGCGGGGTTGAGGGCATGTATTCCCTCCATTATCAGTATATCCTTCTCGTGAAGCTGCATGAAATTTCCGTCAAAATGCCTCTTCCCCTCCTTGAAGTCAAAACGCGGAATCTCCACCTCCTTGCCGGCAAGCAAGTCATTCAGCTGCTCTCCAAGAAATTTCAGATCCATTGCCTCAAGAGCTTCAAAGTCATAGTCCCCGTTCTCGTCCCGTGGCGTCAATGCCCTGTCCACAAAATAATTGTCAAGTTCTATCACCTTGGGATTCAGCCCGAGAATACGGCATTGGATTGCCAGCCTTTTTGACGTTGATGTCTTTCCGCTGCTTGAAGGTCCGGCGATGAAAACAATTTTCACGCTTCCCCTGCGTTCATATATCTGATCGGCAATCTCTGCATATTTCCTTTCATGAAGAGCCTCCGAAAAATTTATCAGACCTGTTATTTCCCCGGACAGCACCTTCTCGTTCAGCGCACCGACACCGCGCACTCCCATGATTGAACACCAGTCGGAGTGCTCCTTCAGGGCAGTGGCTATCTTGGACTGCCTTTTCATCGGAAGAACTCTTCCTGCATCACCGTCCATCGGATACTGCAGACAGAAACCGTCATTGAAACCCATTATGTTGAAGGTACCCAATACGCCTGCTGATGTCGTCAGAGGCCAATAGAACATGTCCGCCGCTCCGTCAAGGAAATACACCTCATACGTGAAGTGCCCTGTAGTGCGCAGCAGATTGACTTTTTCCGTCTGGTTATTGCGTCTGAAAATCTCTTCGGCTTCGGCGGCTCCAATGACACGTTTTTGGAACGGTGCATCACTGGCAATGATTTCCCTCATGCGCTCCGAGATGACTTCAAGTTCACCATCAGTCACAAAATACGGCTTGGGACGTCCGTCTTCCAGGCACCTGTTCTCACGTATTTCGCAATAAAGTCCGCTCGGCAGCGAATAGTCTATCACCAGCACCTTGTCCGGATACATGTCCCTCACGACTTTCTGCAGCACAAAGCACAATGACCTGATATATGTGCGCCTGCCGTCGGGGTGTCCGTATCCGATGAAACGTATATTGTGGGGATTTATTATGGAATATCCGAGACCGTGAAGCCTGTTGTCCACAAGAGCAGCAAGCACCGGCTGGCTGCATTCTCCTGACTTCCCGTTTTCGGATACATAAGGGCAGACCGCAGCAGACAGCTCCTTGAGAGTCGTTCCGGCCTGTACTGTTTCGAATGTCCCGGTGTTTTCGCAATATATTCTTACTCCGTCCATGTTCAATTTCTTTATTGTTTGTATGATTGCTTCGTGATATAATGCCGTGCGGCTGCTATTCCTGTGGCAGTATCTCCTTCAGGAACGGTCCGGTGACAGAATCCGGATTGCCGGCGAGCTGCTCCGGCGTTCCCTGTGCGATTATCATTCCGCCGGACTTTCCGCCTTCCGGCCCCATGTCGAAAAGATAATCCACAGATTTCAGCACATCAAGATTGTGCTCTATGACAATTACGGTATTGCCTTGCTCCACAAGCTTCTGCAGCACATCCAGCAGCACTTTTATGTCTTCGAAATGCAGCCCTGTCGTCGGTTCGTCAAGTATATACAACGTGTTTCCGGTACCTTTCTTTGACAGTTCCGAGGCGAGTTTCATTCTCTGGCTCTCTCCTCCGGAAAGCGTGACCGCCGACTGTCCGAGCCGTACATATCCCAGGCCCACGTCCACGAGAGCCTTGAGCTTCTGCGAGATTGACGGTATGTTTCCGAAAAACTCGTATGCTTCGCTTATCGGCATCTCAAGCACGTCATTGATGTTCTTGCCCTTATATTTTACCGCAAGAGTGTCATTCTTGTACCGCCTTCCGCGGCATTCCGGACAGACCACGTTGACAGAAGGCAGGAAATTCATTTCTATGACCTTGATTCCGGCCCCCTTGCATTCCTCGCACCGTCCTCCTGGCACATTGAAAGAAAACCGTCCGGCCTTGAATCCGCGCACCTTTGCATCAGGTGTGGCCTCGAACAGCATGCGTATGTCATTGAACACACCGGTAAATGTCGCCGGATTGCTCCTCGGCGTCCGTCCTATCGGGCTTTGGTCGATTTCAATGAGCTTGTCTATGTTTTCCGTCCCTGTGATTTCCCGATAAGGAAGCGGCTGCATTTTGGCATTGTAGAATTGATTTTTCAGTATCGGCATCAGGGTTTCGTTTATCAGAGAGGATTTTCCGCTTCCGCTCACTCCGCTGATTCCGATAAGCATCCCGAGCGGGAAGTCCACGTCCACATCCTTCAGATTGTTGCCGCATGCACCGCGTATTCCCAGGACCAGTCCGTTCCCTTTTCTGCGTGTTTCCGGAATCCCTATTGATTTGCGTCCTGTCAGATAGTCCAGGGTGACGGATTCTCCGATTACTGTATGCTTCCGCATGTCCTGCAGCCAACCGTTTTCAGAAGAACCGTCCTGTTCCGTGCACTGTGCCGCAGATGCCGGAAACATCCCGCCGGTGCCGATGTTCAGCATTTCCACAGGTGCGCTCAGGCATATACGGCCTCCGGCATTCCCGGCCCCCGGCCCCACATCTATAAGCCAGTCGGCCGCAAACATGGTCTCGGCGTCATGCTCCACCACCATCACGGAATTGCCTTCGTCCCTCAGCTTTTTCAGAGATCCAATCAGCTTGCGGTTGTCCCGCTGGTGCAGTCCTATGCTCGGTTCGTCAAGTATATAAAGGACATTGACCAGCTTTGAGCCTATCTGTGTGGCAAGTCTGATTCTCTGGCTCTCTCCTCCTGACAGAGAGGAAGTTGCCCTGTCAAGCGAGAGATAGTCAAGCCCGACGTCAAGAAGAAACGATGTCCTGTCTTTCAGTTCTTTCAGTATGTCGCGTGCAATCGTGCCCTCCCTTTTGCTGAAAACATTGTCCAAAGAGAAAAACCAATCATGAAGCTGGCTTATCTCCATTGCCGACACCTCTGTTATTGTTTTTCCGTCAATCCTGAAGTATGATGCCTCGCGGTTCAGCCTTGTGCCGCCGCATACTGGACAGGTGATTTTCTCCTGTATGTCACCGACGATTCCCGGGAACGACATCATTTCCGAAGACGCTCCTTCGCCGACACGGAAGAGTTCGTCTGAGCCGTATACAATAAGGGATACAACCTCCTCCGGCAGTTCCTCTATCGGGTCATAGATGGAAAAATTGTACTTGCGCGCAATTGAACGAATTATGTCAAACTTTTTGGTCTCCCTTATTTTTCCCAAAGGCACGATTCCGCCCTCTGCAATCGATGTCTTCCTGTCAGGTATGATGCTTTCGATATTCACGTCCACAATCGTCCCGAGCCCTTTGCAGTGTGGGCAGTATCCCTGAGGTGAATTGAAAGAAAAAGAATGCGGGGCAGGTTCGGCAAGGGAAAGACCTGTGTCAGGGCATACCAGATGCTTGGAAAAATGGCTTACCTCTCCGCTTCCCATATCCATGACAGCAAGAGAGCCTTTGCCGAAATTAAGGGCAGACATGACAGAATCCCTGATTCGCTTAAGGTCTTTGTCGGAAGGCTTCAGCTTGTCCACCACCAATTCTATGAAATGCGGCTTGTATCTGTCAAGGGCCACTATCCCGTTCAGTTCATGCAGCTCGCCGTCTATCCTCACCTGGGTGTAGCCTCTTTTTCGCATCTGCTCAAGAAGTTCTTTGTAGTGTCCCTTGCGCCCTTTGACGACAGGAGCGAGCAGATAGCATTTGCGGTTACGGTAGTTGTCCATTATCAGGGAGACAATCTGCTCGTCTGTATAGCGCACCATTTCCCTGCCTGTATGCGGAGAGTAGGCCTTGGATGCGCGTGCATACAGAAGTCTCAGAAAATCATAGATTTCCGTAATTGTGCCTACTGTCGAGCGCGGATTGTTTCCTGTGGTCTTCTGCTCTATTGCGATTATTGGGCTAAGGCCTGTTATGGATTCCACCTCCGGCTTTTCCAATATTCCCATGAAATGCTTTGCGTATGTGGAAAGCGTGTCCATGTACCTGCGCTGTCCTTCGGCATATATCGTGTCGAAGGCTATTGAGGATTTGCCGCTTCCGCTCAGCCCCGTCACCACCACGAATTTGTCCCTCGGCACAGAAAGGCTGACATTCCTAAGGTTATGGGCATTCGCGCCCTGTATTTCGATATATCCGTTCTTTTTCTCCATTGTCTTGTGTGTTGTCAGTGGCTGCTGAGCCTGCCTTATTCTTCATACGGCTCGTTGAACGGCATGAGAAAAGGATTCTTTGTGCGCTCGTCAGCTATTGTTGTGTCCGGTCCGTGTCCGGGGAATACCTTTATGTCACCGTCAAGTGTCATCAGCTTGCCGAAGATACCGCTCATCAGCATGTCATAGTCTCCTCCCGGATGGTCGGTGCGGCCGATGCTTCCTGCAAAAAGCGTGTCACCGCTTATCAGAACCTTTGCTTTCCTTTCAATGTAGCAGACTCCTCCCGGCGTATGGCCCGGTGTCTCCATTACTTCAAAGCTCATGTTCCCTGCATTGACAGTATCTCCCTCCTTTATGAATCTTGCAAACCCGTCCGTGGCTTCGGACCCGTCAAATGGATATGTATCGGCAGCAGGCAGGCCGAAAGTCCTGCACAGGGCCGGGTTGGATGTGCTAAGGGTGAACATCTCCTTTTCGTGCATATATACAGGGATTCCGTATTTCTTGCATAGGCGCGACATGCCGTACACGTGGTCGAAGTGCCCGTGTGTAAGCATTATGCATGCGGGTGTAAGGCCTTTTGCCGAAATGAGGGCCGTGATTTCATCTGTTTCCTCCTGCGATTCTGCGCCAGGGTCGGCTATTACGCATGTTCCTGTCTCATCCCAGAGGACGAAACAGTGCTCCCTGAAACTGTTGAAAGTGAAATATTCAATGTGTATCATTCAAAAAATCGTTTTGAGGTACAAAAATAAAAAAAGGTTTGCTATTTTTGCTAAAATAATTCAGAAGCCTTGGCGGCTTCGGACTGTAAACTAAAACAAAAATATATATGCACATTGCTATTGCTGGAAATATCGGCAGCGGAAAGACTACACTGACCAAAATGCTCGCCGCCCATTACGGCTGGACTCCCAAGTTCGAGGCCGCTGACTATAACCCTTATCTTGCGGATTTCTATGATGACATGGAAAGGTGGTCGTTCAACCTCCAGGTGTATTTCCTCAACAAGAGATTCAAGGATGTTGTCGACATCTCGAAATCCGGTGATGTAATCATACAGGACAGGACCATATATGAGGATGCACGGATTTTCGCCCCGAATCTTCATGGCATGGGTCTCATGAGTACAAGGGACTTTGAGAATTATTCCGACCTTTTTGACCTCATGATGTCACTGGTCAATCCTCCGGATCTTCTGATTTACCTCCGCTCTTCAATCCCTAACCTTGTGAGCCAGATTCAGAAAAGGGGACGTGAATATGAGAAGAGCATCCGCATCGACTATATAACAGGGCTTAATGAGCGTTATGAGAACTGGATAAATGACTATCGGCACAACCTTCTTATTCTGGATGTGGACCGTATCAAGTTCGAGAACCGTCCTGAAGATTTCCAGGAAGTTACAGACAAGATAGATGCCGAGCTTTTCGGCCTTTTCAAAAACGAATGACTATGATTGCGGCCGGGGTTTTCTTGCGGATGCCCTGGCCGCATTTGATTTGTCCGTAAATTGGGGCAGGATGCCCGATAAATATAGAAAATCACATTATTATGACAGAAAGAACTACCATTATAGACTTTGTCGAGAATTACGTGGCCAAGTATTCCGGCAACACTTTCCTTTGGGAGAAGACAGATGAGACCTGGGAGGCTACCACATACAGCGAGACCCTGAGGCAGGCATACAGAATCGGAGCCGGCCTGATGGCTCTTGGAGTACAGAAAGGTGAAAAGATTTCTTTCCTCAGCGAAGGACGTAATCTTTGGGTCATCGGAGAACTCGGAGTCCTCTATGCGGGTGCTGTGAACGTGCCCCTTTCTATAAAGCTGGAGGAGGCTAATGACCTTGTGTTCCGCGTAAGGCATTCGGATTCAAAGTATGTGATTACATCGAAATTCCAGCTTCCGAAGATACGGAAGATTCTTCCGGAGTGTCCTCTTGTCGAAAAGGTAATAGTTTTTGACGAGATTCCGGACATGAGGGAAAACGAGGTGTATATCGGTGATGTGATGAAGGCCGGTGACGCTTTCCTTGCCAAGAACCGCGAACTTTTCGTCCGGAGATTCAAGTCAATAGGGCCTGATGACTATGCCAACATAAGCTATACTTCCGGAACGACTGCAGATCCGAAGGGAATCTTGCTTACCCATCGCAACTATACTGCAAATGTGGAGCAGGCGCAGTCTGTAATAGGTGTGACTCCGGAAGACAGGATGCTTATCATACTTCCTCTTGACCATTGCTTCGCCCATGTCGCAGGCTTTTATACAATGATGTCATACGGTGCGTCAATCGGTACTGTGCCGTCCGGAAAGTCCGGGAAAGAGGCTCTGCGCAACATCCCTTCCAGCATCCGCGAGCTGAAGCCTACTGTTATGCTGTCTGTGCCGACTCTGGCCAAGAATTTCAAGAAGAACATAGAGACAACTATAAAGAAGAGCGGCCCGTTTGTGGAGAAGCTTTACAATTTTGCCCTTGACAATGCAATAAAATACAACAAGGAAGGCTATAACAAAGGAGGCCTGGCAGATTGCTGGAGACGTCCTCTGATGTGGATTTTCGACAAGATTATCTTCAAGAAAGTGCGTGAGGGACTCGGCGGACAGATGAGGTTCTTTGTGGGCGGAGGTGCGCTTCTGGACATTGACCTGCAGAGATATTACTATGCTATAGGCATACCTATGTATCAGGGATACGGACTTTCAGAGGCTACTCCGATTATTTCCGCAAATGCACCGGCAAGGCATATTCTCGGCTCTTCCGGCAAGGTTGTGTCTCCTATGGAAATCAGGATTCTGGATGCAGACGGAGCTGAACTGCCATACGGTGTGAAGGGAGAGATATGCATCAAGGGCGAGAATGTGATGGCAGGCTATTGGAAGAATCCGAAATCCACTGCCGACACTATTGTGGACGGCTGGCTTCATACCGGGGACATGGGATATATGCGTGATGCGGAAATGCTTTATGTCGTAGGACGCTTCAAGTCTCTGCTCATATCGTCGGACGGAGAGAAATATTCTCCGGAGAGCATAGAGGAGTCGCTTGTCGAGAATTCCAGATATATTGACGGTGCCTTGCTGCACAACAGCCAGGACCCGTATACAATTGCTCTTGTCACTCCGAATAAGGAGGCTCTCAGGTCATGGGCCAAGTCTGCCGGATTGGATCCGGATACAGAAGAGGGCAGGGCCGCTATGCTCGCACAGATCCAAGAGGAAATTGATTCGTACCGAAAGGGAGGACGTAATTTCGGGGCTTTCCCGGAAAGGTGGCTTCCTGCTGCAGTCTGTGTGCTTCCTGAGCCTTGGACTGAGCAGAATCATTTTATGAACAGTTCGATGAAGGTTGTCCGCGGAAGGGTTGAGGAGGCTTACAAGGCCAATATGGATTTTGCATATACTCCTGAAGGCAAGAACATCGTGAATCCTTTGAATCTGGCTTCGCTGATGTAGCTTCCGGCGGTAGGGGTTGATAAATAAAGTACGAAGCTGTCTGGAGTTTATGACAATATAAATTTAGGCAGCTTCTGAATTGATTGATTGTATAAAAATGGATTTTTCAGAACTGATACTCAAAAGGCAGAGTGACCGGAAGTATTCTCCGGAACCTGTCGCAAAAGATGATATAATGAAGTGCCTGGAAGCGGCACGTCTCGCTCCGTCGGCCTGTAATTCCCAGCCATGGAAGTTTGTTGTGGTTGATGACAGGGGCAAACTGATTGAAATGTCTGAGGCTGCTGTCGGGCTTGGAATGAACAAGTTTACCGTACAGGTGCCTGTCATGGTGGCGGTTGTCCTTGAGAAAATGAATTTCTCTGCACGTGTAGGCAGTCTTTTGAAGAAGAAGGACTATTGCATGCTGGACCTCGGAATTGCTGTCGAGCATTTCTGTCTGCAGGCTGCGGACCTCGGACTGGGGACATGCATCATGGGGTGGTTCGATGAAAAGAAGATTGCGAGGCTGCTTGGTGTGCCGCGCGGCAAACGTATTCCGCTTATCATTTCGCTCGGACATCCGGATTCCCCGACGCGCTCAAAAAACCGGAAGGCGATTGAAGAGGTTTCTTCCTGGAATTCATATTGATTCTGAGACTGTTTTTGATTTCCGGAAATTGAATGTTGATTCCGTAGCCCGTCTTTTGATTCCGGAAATTTGCCTGGCCATACATTATATTTGTTGTGCGCAAGGCTTTGAAAATCAGCATGATGTTGATAATCGCTGCCCCGAATTCGGGGCAGCGATTATTGGTATTTGCATTGATTACCATAACCATCTTGTCGTATGTTCCGAAATATGCAGTCGTGGCATTATAGTCGAATGGTGAGAATGCGGTTATTATGTAGTCGGCAATCTGAGCTTTTTCATCGATATTCAGCTTTTGGAATATCGATTCAAGTATCTGATATCCGAGGTAGCCTTTTGAATTTATGCATATATTCACGATTTTTATAGCCCTTCTTAGGCCAGGTGAGGCTTTGTTTAATTTTGTGTCTGATGAAAAAGGATATTGTCCGGAGGCATATTTCAGAAAATTCCATCTGTATTCTTCCGCCTCTTTGCAGAGTTTTTTCTCCACAGGATTGTTGAACAGATATGCTATGGCACTGCGTACTCTTTTGTCATTTGCCTTTGGAGCACTTCCGAAACTTTTCTCGAACAGTCTGCCTGTCCTTCCTTTGTCTTTATTGTACAGCCTTGCAAATAAATGATGAATACAGCAATATGAATTCAGACATCTGTTTTCTTGATTCCTGTATAATCAGTGCATGTATGTGGTCAACCATAATGCAGAGTCCTATGACTTGAATTCCGCATTTTTCCGCAAAATGTGAGAATATGGTGTAGAATACAAGATTGTGAATGCAGTTCAACATGTTTTTTCTGCAAATGTCAGAATCTTTATCCGCGTAACGAAAAAGTACATGGATAATTTGAAAAAACGGCTTCAGAAGCGCTTACAGGCCATCTTTTTCTAATCATAATTGCTGTGGTTTTATAAAAACTTATTATGATTGTTCAGGAAAAACGCCATACGCGTGTAATGTGAAACTGTATCCATAAGCTGTGTGTAATGTTATAATCGTATTGTGTAATGTTAAGATTCTCAATGAGTTCCTGTTTTTCGCTGCCCCGAAATAGCGCAGCGAAGAACAGGAAAATGCTGATGTTCATTGGTTTGCGTTTAACGGATTTGTTCGGGCATCTTCCGGTCTTCAGGATTATGATGTTTCTGCACCCTTTCCGGAAGACCGGGACGAAGAAATCCCTGACCTGCGAAATGACTCTAAAAAATCGTGAGGAAATAAGCTGTTTGCGGTTCATTCGGACAAGATTGATGAAAAATGTACAGGATGCCGCCAGACTCGTGCTAAAAGTTTTTAACAAATGTCTCAAAATGCTTGAAATGTTTGATGAAATAAGTTATGTTTGTACACTTTTTATTAACCAATCTAATTTAATTATGTTAAAGACATTCAAATTGTCGATGTTCAGATACTGCCTTACGGCTTTGCTTGCCGTTGCAGTGTCCGGCATACTTCCGCCTGTCGCAAATGCTCAGGAGCGGGGGGGGGTAGTCAGTGGTATAATTACAGATAGCCAGGGTCCTGTCATAGGAGCCGCCGTGATGATCAAAGGCGGAGCAGGCGGAGTGATGACTGGTGTCGACGGTGATTATACACTCACAGGATTAAAGCCAGGCGACGTAATAGTCGTTTCTCTTTTGGGTTATGAAGAACTCGAAATTCCTTACAACGGACAGGCCGTTCTCAATGCTGTCCTCAATGTCTCTTCCGAATTTCTTGATGAGGTCGTGGTTACGGCCCTCGGTATCAAACGCTCTGAAAAGACGCTTGCCTACAACGTACAGCAGGTAAAGTCTGAGCAACTTACCGCAGTTAAGGACGCCAACTTCGTCAATTCTCTTGTCGGAAAGGTTGCCGGTGTCCAGATTCAGTCCGGTGCCAGCGGTCCTGGAAGTTCTACGCGCGTGGTAATGCGCGGTATGAAATCCATTGAAAAGAACAATGCTGTTCTTTATGTGATTGACGGTGTGCCGATGTTCAACAAGAGCTTTGGCGGAGAAGGAGGAGTCATGGCCGAGGCTGTCGGCTCGGAGGCTGCCGCAGATATCAACCCGGACGACATCGAGTCTGTCAATATGCTTACCGGCCCTTCTGCAGCTGCCCTTTATGGTTCTGATGCCGCTAATGGTGTCATCATCATCAATACCAAGAAAGGAACAGAAGGCAAGACAGTTGTTACTGTCAGCAACAGCACAACTTTCTCGACTGCTTATATGATGCCTCAGATGCAGGACAGATATGCAGCCAGCGCAGGTTACAGCAACTGGGGCGCGGCATTGCCGGAAAGCTATAGCTATGACCCTCGCAAGTTCTTCAACACAGGAACCAATGTTATTAATTCCGTGTCACTCTCAACGGGAAACGCAAAAAATCAGACTTATATATCTGCTTCTACAACCAATTCTACCGGTATTGTTCCGGAGAGCAAATATAACCGTTACAACTTTACTGCCCGCAATACTACAAAATTTGCAGGAGACAAACTCGTCCTTGATTTCGGTGCAAGCTTTATCATCCAGAATGACCATAACCTTGTGTCGCAGGGAAGTTACTTCAATCCGCTGCCTGGACTTTACCTTTTCCCGAGGGGAGGAGACTTCAACGAGGTGCGTTTGTATGAGCGTTGGGATCCTATAAATGGTATCAACACGCAATATTGGCCTTACTCTGAGGGTGCGCATAACATCCAGAACCCCTATTGGATTCAGAACCGCAATAATCGCGACATGAACAAGCGCCGTTATATGCTGAATGCATCGCTTCAGTATAATATTGCACCATGGCTAAATATCGTTGCGAGGGCAAGGGTTGATGAATCCACATATAAGCAGACTACAAAATATTATGCAGGTACGCTTACCACTTTTGCCGGTGAAAACGGAGGCTACAAACTGGACAACATGACAGACCGCTCTTTCTATGGTGATGTAATCGCAAACTTTGACAAGACATGGGACAAATTGAGGCTTGTTGCTAATGTAGGAGGATCAATCAACGACCAGCGCTACTACATGTCGCGTGCTGCCGGAGATCTGATATTTCCAAACCATTTTGCTGCAAATAACCTGAATACTTCAGTGAACTATAAGGGCAATGAAGAGGGATGGCACGACCAGACACAGTCTGTCTTTGCTTCAGTTGAACTGGGATGGAACAATGCAATCTTCCTGACAGCCACTGGGCGTAATGATTGGGCATCGCAGCTTGCCTTTACAAAAAATCCGTCATTCTTCTATCCATCTGTCGGCCTTTCTGTAGTAGTGTCAGAACTTGTAAAAATGCCTAAATGGTTCTCGTTCATGAAAGTACGTGGGTCGTATTCAAAGGTGGCGTCTCCATTTGACCGCTTCCTGTCCAATCCGAGCTATAAGTATAATGACCAAACACATAACTGGTCAAAGAGTGACACTTACCCTGCGTATGATCTCAAGCCTGAAGACACACGTTCTTGGGAACTTGGACTTAACATGAGGTTCTTTGAGAGCCTTAGTCTGGATGTCACCTATTATCGTTCAAATACCTATAATCAGACAATCTATGCTCCGCTTTCTGCTGCTTCCGGATATAAGAACTTTGTTGCACAGACAGGTAATATCCAGAACCAGGGTGTTGAGCTTGCCTTGGGATATAATAATAATTGGGGCGGTTTTGGATGGGACAGCGGCTTTACGTTCACTTTTAACGAGAATGTTGTCAAGGAACTTGCACATGGTATTCCTGATCCGACGACTGGTGTTCCGGTAGATGTTACGGAAATCAATAAGGATTGGCTCGGTGCTTCAAACATCGCTCCACGTGTCATTCTTCGTGAAGGTGGTTCTCTTTCCGATGTATATTCTCATCATGTGATTGCTCATGATGAGAACGGGAATGTTGATGTTGACAACAACGGCAATATAAAGATGGTGTCTGTTGAGCCTTTCAAGGTTGGTTCCCTTGCTCCTAAGGCTAATTTTGGGTGGAGTAATACGTTCAGCTATGCTGGAGTGTCACTTGGCGTTGTCCTGACTGCACGTGTCGGAGGACTTGTGTATTCTGCAACTCAGGGTATTCTCGACTATTACGGTGCTTCACAGGTATCTGCAGACATGAGGGACTCAGGCGGCATTCCTGTCAATTACGGTCTGCTTCCAGCCGAGAAATATTATACTGGCATAAGTACGGCCCAGGGAGGTTATGCCTCATATTACATGTACGATGCTACAAACATCCGTCTTCAGGAGCTCACGCTGAACTATACTCTTCCGCAGAAATGGTTCAATGATAAGATGCGCATGACGGTGGGTTTTGTCGCAAGGAATCTTGCCATGATCTATTGCAAGGCTCCGTTTGACCCGGAACTGTCATCTGCTACCGGTAGCAACTACTATCAGGGAGTTGACTATTTCATGCTTCCAAGCACGCGCAACTTAGGTTTCAACGTGAAGTTACAGTTCTAAACAAAAACAGTGAAAATGAAAACAATAAAAACTATAATATCAATGGCTGCGCTGGCTGCATTGACCATGGGCTGTACTGCAAAATTCGGCGAGTACAACACGGACCCTTATGCGGTCAAGAGCGCCGATCCGGCCATCCTTATGCCGACAATGATCGAGGCCCTTATGTATGTGCAGCAGAATGACTCGCAGATGATTGACCAGATGGTCGGCACTCTTGGAGGATATTTTACATTGTCAAACCGCTGGGGTGGACAGAATTTTGATACTTTTAATGCCAGCGACAGCTGGAATGCCATCCCTTATGAGACACCTTTCCTTGACATTTACGGCAACTATTTCGAAATTGAGAAATATACAAGCGGCTCTGGCCATTATTATGCAGTGGCAACCCTCGTAAAGGCCGCTGCGATGATGCGTGTTGCCGACTGCTACGGCCCTATTCCATACAGCAAGGTACAGGATGGAAAGATGTATGTAGCATACGATTCTAATGAAGAAGTCTACAATAACATCATCTCTGATTTGCGCAGTGCATCAGGAGTGCTTTACTCGTATGCGACTGAAAACTCCGGCAAGAAGCCTCTCGGGGCGCAGGATGCACTTTATGGCGGAGATTATCTCAAATGGGCCAAATTTGCCAACTCTTTGATAATGAGGGCATCAATGCGTATCGGTGACAAGGATAATTTCCTACTTGCATACGAGTCTCCATATGGCTATATAGAAACTAATTCAGACAATGCGATGATGGACCCGAAGGCTCAGCGCAACCCTTATGACCTTGCTGCAGAGAGCTGGGGTGATATCAGGGTAAATTCATCAATCGTTGATTACATGAACGGTTATTCTGACCCGAGAAGAAGCAAATATTTCTCACAGGTAGGAGGTGCTTATATCGGAATGCGTTCAGGAAAAGCTGAGTTTGATAAGGTGGTTGTCGGCCCTAAATTTTCTATGACCAACTTTGAGGAAACTTCAAAACTACCTGTGTTTGTCGCCGCGGAGTCCAAATTCCTTCTCGCCGAGGCTGTTCTCAGAGGATGGGTATCAGGTGATGCAAAAACTTTTTATGAGGATGGAATCAGACTCTCTATGGAGCAGTGGGGTGTCACCGGTGATGTGGAAAGCTACATTGCCAACTCTACGGCTACTCCGGCAAGTCATACAGGTGATCCTGCCGGGTTCCCTGACTATACGAGACGGACAAAGGTTAAGATTGCCTGGAACACCTCTGCTGATTTTGAAGAAAATCTGGAGCGAGTCATTACTCAGAAGTGGATTGCCAATTACCCTATGGGTATTGAGGCCTGGTCAGAATGGAGACGTACCGGTTATCCGGAGCTTGCACCTGTAATTGACAACAGGTCTGGTGACGTGATTACTGATAATGCGAGAGGTATGCGCAGGCTTCGTTATTCATTTAATGAAAAATCCCTAAACAAAGAAAATTACCCAGGCGCTCTCCAACTTCTTGGTGGTGCTGATACGGAGGCAACAGACTTATTCTGGGCTAAGAAGAAATAGATTTAACAAGAATTTTATATATGGAAATTAATATCTTAAAAGTAGGTCTTTCGGTTTTGGCTGCGGTTGCAGTGTCATCTTGTAGTGATTGGATGACTCCAAAGCCTATAATCAATGATGTATCTCTTACCGAGATTGTCAAAGACGATGCATATTATGAAGCTCTGAGAGAATTCAAGAAAAGCGAACACTCTGTCTCGTTCGGTTGGTTCAGTGAGTGGGATGAAGGTGATGCAAGCACTACAAACATGCTTCAGGCTGTTCCTGATTCAATGGACATAATTTCACTTTGGGGCAGTTTTGGGCTTACCCCTAAGAAAAAGGCGGACCTGGATTTTGTGACAAAGGTAAAAGGTACAAAGGTAGTTCTCTGCTCGTTTATCGGTGAAGTCGGCTGCCTGTTTACTCCAGCAGAATATGCTGAGAGTCTTGACATGCAGAAAGAATATTGGGGCTGGGTTGACGGTGACAATGAAGCTATCCATAACTCAATCATCAGATGGACCAAGGCCATTTCCGATTCTTTGTATGCTACAGGATACAATGGCATAGACATCGACTATGAACCTGGCGAATATGGTGGAAGCCTTTGCCAGAACTCACAATATTTCACTTGGTTTGTCGAGGAAATGGGAAAATATATAGGTCCTCAGTCGGGTACTGACAGACTCTTTATCCTTGACGGGTATCTGGAGAACATCCCTACTCCGTCTAAATTGGGAGTATACTTTGACTATTTCGTGACCCAGGCATACACGTGGGGTGCAACCAAGTCTGACTCCTGGCTTGAGGGACGACTCAGCCAATATTATAATGTCTATAAGTCTATATATAGTTTGGAAGAGTTCACGAACCGTTTAATAGTGACAGAAAATCTTGAGTCTGCGCTGGATTGCCTGCAGGGCGGTTTTGCGTGGAAGGATGATAGCGGAAGGACTCTCAAAAGAGACAAATTTCCGAGTCTTGTCGCATTTGCGAGCTGGGAACCTGACAACGGATTCCGCAAAGGAGGTTTCGGCGCTTTCCGTTTCAGCAATGAGAAGATAAATACTCCTCGCTACAAATGGATGCGCAAGGCAATCCAGCAGCAAAACCCAGCCCCTGGATATAATGTGGTTAAGAAAGAGGATTGTCTCTAATGATGTTTAATGCATAAACAGAAGTTTTATGAGAAATATATTTAAAATAGGAGCATTTGCATTGGCTGCCATATTTGCAGCAGGATGTGACAATGCCGAATATGGCGAAGGCGGAAAGACCGGTGATGTCCTTGGAGTCCATGCTTTCTTTGCTGAGAGTATCAATGCTGCCGGAATTGCAAGCAATGTAGTTAAGCTCACAGTAGACGAGGGTGCCAAGGTTGTGCTGACGCCTTCCCTTACAGACAGGCTTGACAAGGATTGTGAACTGCGTTTTGTAATTGACCCTGCAGTGCTTGATGCCTATAACGCCAGTGAAGGTACGGGTTATAAGTTGTTTGATGAAAGTTTGGTTGACCTTGGTGGTAACATAATGATCCAGGCCGGTAAATATGCGGCGGATGCTACGGTTATATCCATGGACAAGATTCCTATGGAATTGTCCGGTCTTCCTCTTGCTCTTCCGGTCAGGTTGGAGAAAGTAAGCGGAGATGTGGAGATTGCTTCAACCACAGCTTCATACGTGTTTGTGATTACATCTCCGATGGTAAACGACATTGCCCAGTTTACTGGTGCTGCCGGACTGTGGGTGAATGACTTTGAGCAGACTTTCCCTGAGTTTACCATTGAGTTGCGTCTTCAGGTTGCAAATACTAACAACAGGAACAGGGACATCTTCTGTACAATAAATGATGGTGAGCTGATGTTCCGCTTTGAGGATCCGCAGAGCTTTGACGGAACCAACCCTGCTCATGCCCTTGTTCAGTTCCAGGGTGTCGGGGATTATCTTAACCCGGATTCCGGTAAATATATACATGTCAACGAATGGCAGCACTACGCCGTGACCTATGACGGAACAAAAGTTACCATTTACGTGAATGGAATAAAGGCCGGTGAAAAGAATGTTACCTCAAAAGTAGTGAAAGGCGGATATTTCAAGTATCTGACATTCGGAGGAATCGGCGGATATAACGGACAGTGGGGACCTGGCGACAGCTATTGGAGCGGCTGTAAACAGATGGTTACAGAGTGCCGTATCTGGTCACTGGTACGTACTGCAGACCAGATCAGCAAGAATATCCAGAATGTTATGCCGGACACCAAAGGCCTTGAAGGATACTGGAGGGTCAGCAGGTCTACATATAACGCTGAGACTAAGGAATTTGCAGATCTTACAGGCAAGGGCCATCCAATGACAACTTCCAAGTCTTTTGTATGGAATGAGAATATTTCTACAGAAGATACTGCAACGCCTTGGAAATAGTCGTCTACGGAGAGTATCTTTGATTATGATAATTTGGGCAGCAGGATATTTCCTGCTGCTCTTTTTTTTGTTTTATATTTATAAATATGAAGAAAAATATGTGGAATTGATGATAAATATAAATATTTATACTTAGATTTGTTTGTATTTAAAATTAAATTGGTTATGAAAGGTTATGTTTTATTATTTGCGCTATTCCTCTCATCTTGCGCAGTTGCTGAACTTGCTGCAGAAGATGAGCGTGAAAGTGGACGGGGCGAAAGGCCCGGGGCCGGCATTGGCGGTTAGGATGCCTGTGCCTGTTCCCGGGCCTTGGTGCTGTGGATTATGTCTGTGGTTTTCCGGACGGTGTCAGCAGAGGTCGGATTTTCTTGTGAAGTACATGATGGCGCAGAGGATGATGAAAAGCAGGGCTGTGCCGGCCAAAAGGGCATAGGTCTCCATGTTGAGCAGGATATATATTATGATATATGTCAATGCCACTGCGGCTGTTGAGCTGATTGCGGCCTTCCGGTTCATGAACCCGAAGAAATACCCTCCGAGCGGTGCTGTTGTAAGGATTGCTGCAATGAGGTAGGACAGTCCGAATGGAACGTACTCTGAAACCGACAGCAGCATCAGATAGAACATGCAAAGTGAAAGTCCTGTCACAATGTATTGTATGATGCTGATTCTGTGCTTTGTGAGGGTCTCGGACAGGAACAGGGCGGCAAAAATGAGAAGTATCACCAGGAATGAATATTTGATTGTCCTTGTCGTGCGCTGGTACTGGTTTACAGGAATGATGAAATTTACTCTGAAATCAGAGTTGTTTTTGCCTATGGTGTTTATTGATGTGACGCACCATTCTGCTGTGAATCCGTTTTCTGTTATTTCACGTCTGTCCGGCAAAAAGTCTCCTGAGAAACCTGGAGATGTGTGCGGGGATGAAAGCCTGACTTTGTATCTGCTTGCATTCGGGACGAACACAAGTGATTCCGCTCCTTTGGACCTTATGCAGAGGCTGTATTCCATCTTTACCCAGTCTCTGATGTCTTCGCTGCTCAGATTGAAGTAAACACCGTGCTCTGAAATTGCGGAAGGGTCATCAAGATTGAACGGAAAGTCTTTGCCGTTGATTGTTATTGTAATTCCGTCTTCTATTCCGGCAGAATTGTCCATCGGAAGGAAAATCCTGGCTGCCATTCTTTTGGTGGCGGCATCCTCAGGCATGGCAATCTCTCCTTTTATGTCAAGTGAAGTGCTGTACACTATGACATCATAGATTGATTTGTGCAGGGTTTCAGTATCGGCTTTTCCTGTTATTTCGGCATTTGATGCTTTGAATTCAATAATCTGTTCTTGGATTTTTCCGTCCTTGTCC
Source organism: uncultured Bacteroidales bacterium (assembly GCA_947177525.1). Classification (GTDB taxonomy): domain Bacteria; phylum Bacteroidota; class Bacteroidia; order Bacteroidales; family UBA932; genus Cryptobacteroides. The sequence continues at coordinate 30,048 of CAMWUW010000023.1, forward strand.
ATGGATTGTCCCACATATTGCAGTACTGGAGCGTAGACATACTGGATGCCTCCATAAGAACTGGTGATTTCATGTTTTGCCGCCAATGAAGCATTTTCGCGCTCATCTGCGAGGTCGGTCACCATGCATGACGGAATCTGCAGTGCAAGTGCTGTCATGAAAATGAAAATGCATTTGATCAGGGGCATTTCGAGAAAATTATTGACATTTTTCATAAATTGTTGGTTTTAAAATTGTTGTCTTTTGTTTGAGTATGTTTTCCGATTGCAAAAATGTACATAAATAATCATTCGGGAAACTGTTTTGCCGCGTACTTTGTGAATTGTGTTCCACGGTTGACGAAACATGCGGAATCCATGACGAACCGTTTGTGTATTACATTAAATTTTCTTAAGTTCGCTGCCTGAAAAAGGAACATGCAGACTAAGGGTGACAGAAGGGAGATGAAGACGCTTTTACTGCCGAACGGAGGGACTGAGGTGCTCAATGTGCATCCCGGGGATATTGTATATGTGAGGGCCGACGGGAATTATTGCCTGATGACAATGACCGGCGGATTTGAACAGGAACTCTGGATCAGCATGAAGCGTTTTGCATCTATTGCAGAAGAGCAGCTGCGTGACGGGCCGGCTGAATTTGTCGGTGTGGGCCGCAGC
>CAMWUW010000024.1 GCA_947177525.1 uncultured Bacteroidales bacterium
AGCATTAGCCTTCCAAGCTAAGGGTCGCGAGTTCGAACCTCGTCTTCCGCTCAAACTACGCCAGTGTAGCTCAGGGGTAGAGCACTTCCTTGGTAAGGAAGAGGTCGTGAGTTCAATTCTCACCACCGGCTCTGCTTTTTTTGTATATAGTACTTTAAAAAGATATAATTATGGCTAAAGAAACCTTTAAAAGAGACAAACCGCACGTTAACATCGGTACAATCGGCCACGTTGACCACGGTAAGACTACTTTGACCGCAGCAATCACCACTGTACTTGCTAAGGCAGGTCTTTCAGAGCTTCGTTCATTCGACTCTATCGACAATGCTCCAGAGGAGAAAGAGCGTGGTATCACAATCAACACTGCTCACGTTGAGTATCAGACAGCTAACCGTCACTACGCTCACGTAGACTGTCCGGGCCACGCTGACTATGTGAAGAACATGGTAACAGGTGCAGCTCAGATGGACGGTGCTATCCTTGTCTGCGCAGCAACTGACGGTCCTATGCCTCAGACTCGTGAGCACATCCTGCTCGCTCGTCAGGTGAACGTTCCGAGAATCGTTGTCTTCATGAACAAAGTTGACCTTGTTGACGATCCTGAGATGCTTGACCTCGTTGAGATGGAGCTCCGTGACCTTCTTTCATTCTACAACTTTGACGGTGACAACGCTCCTGTAATCCGCGGTTCTGCTCTTGGTGCACTTAACGGTGACCCACAGTGGGAGGATAAGGTTATGGAACTTATGGCTGCTGTTGACGAGTATATTCCACTTCCTCCACGTGACAACGAGAAACCATTCCTTATGCCTATCGAGGACATCTTCTCAATCACTGGCCGTGGTACTGTAGCAACAGGACGTATCGAGACAGGTATCATCCACGTAGGTGACGAGGTTGAGATCGTTGGTCTTGGTGAAGAGCCTAAGAAGACAGTCGTTACAGGTGTCGAGATGTTCCGCAAACTCCTCGATCAGGGAGAAGCCGGTGACAACGTAGGTCTCCTCCTCCGTGGTATCGACAAGAAGGAAATCAAGAGAGGTCAGGTACTTGCAAAGCCAGGTACAATTCATCCTCACCAGAAGTTCGTAGCTGAGATCTACGTTCTTAAGAAAGACGAGGGTGGTCGTCATACTCCATTCCACAATCACTATCGTCCTCAGTTCTTCATCCGTACTCTTGACATCACAGGAGAGATTGCTCTTCCAGAGGGTGTAGAGATGGTAATGCCTGGTGACAACGTGACAATCACTGTAGAGCTCATCTACCCAGTTGCTATCAACGAGGGTCTTCAGTTCGCAATCCGCGAGGGTGGACGTACAGTAGGTGCCGGTCAGGTAACCAAACTTATCGACTAATCTCGAAAATAATATCAGGTGGGTGTCCTGAAAAGAGCACCCACTTTTTTAGGGGAATAGTATAAGGGTAGTACAGAGGTCTCCAAAACCTTTAGTCTGGGTTCGAATCCTGGTTCCCCTGCCAAATATCAAAGGTTACGATTTGGTAATGTTTAACAGATGTCGCAAACGCTTCCAATCCGCGATATCCATTAAATGTAAAGATGAGAAAGTTTATCAACTATCTGAAAGAGTCTTATGCTGAGATGACCAAGAAAGTTACTTGGCCTACTTGGGATAAATTGCAGAATTCAGCCATTGTAGTAATGGTTGCTTCTGTTATTTTTGCCATAGTTGTCTTTGCCATAGACTTCTGTATCCGACACTTGATGTCAGCAATTTACACTCTGTAATATAATACCTTGATTTATGGGCGAGAGCAGTAAAAAATGGTATGTGCTGAGAGCGGCAGGCGGAAAAGAGAAAAAAGCCAAAGAGTATCTCGAGAAGGAGATTGAGAGGTGTGGTCTTCAGGATTTGGTTTCCCAAGTCCTTGTTCCTACAGAAAAAGTTTATAGAATCCGCGATGGTAAAAGGATCTGTACAGAGAGACTTTTCTATCCCGGTTATGTGCTTATAGAGGCGGAACTTACAGGAGAACTGCAGTATATAATCCGTAACGAGGTACCTCACATGTCAGGTTTCCTTACTGAGAAACGTGACGTCAAAAGAGAAGGCGGAAAATCTCAGGAAGAGAAACTTCCAATACCGCTCAGGGATGACGAGGTCAGAAGAATACTCGGCGAACAGGATGAAATGGCCGTTACTGAGGCCGAAACTGTTGTCGATTATAAGACAGGAGACGCAGTCAAGATTACAGACGGGCCTTTCAGTGGCTTTGACGGTACTGTGGAAGAAATTCTTGAGGACCGCAGCAAACTGAAGGTCATGGTCATGATTTTCGGCAGAAAGACACTTCTGGAACTCAACTTTACACAAGTAACTAAAGAATAATCAAAATTATGGCAAAAGAAGTAACTGGATTCATTAAACTCCAGATTAAAGGCGGGGCAGCCAATCCGTCACCTCCAGTAGGTCCTGCCCTTGGTTCCAAGGGCTTGAACATCATGGATTTCTGCAAGCAGTTCAATGCCCGTACGCAGGAAAGCGCAGGTAAGGTATTGCCGGTTGTAATCACAGTCTACAGCGACAAGTCTTTCTCTTTCGAGGTAAAGCAGCCGCCTGTGGCAGTTCAGCTCAAAGAAGCTGCAAAGATTTCTTCCGGATCTGCAGAGCCTAATAGAAAGAAAGTCGGCAGCATCACCTGGGATCAGGTAAAGGCTATTGCCGAGAGCAAGATGACAGATATGAATTGCTTTACCCTTAAGTCAGCTATGACTATGGTTGCAGGTACTGCAAGGAGCATGGGTATCAAGGTTGAGGGCGAATTTCCAGAACTCTAAAATTCACAGGCGACATGAGTAAACTTACAAAAAATCAGAAGGCTGTCATTGCAAAGTTCGATGCAGCCAAAGAGTATAAGCTTGATGAGGCATGTGAACTTGTTAAGGAGATCACCTACACAAAATTCGATTCTTCAGTAGAGCTTCATATTAATCTTGGAGTGGATCCGCGCAAGGCAAACCAGATGGTCCGCGGTGTCGTTACCCTTCCTCATGGAACAGGTAAGCAGACAAGGGTTCTCGTACTTTGTACTCCTGACAAGGAGAATGAGGCAAAAGAGGCCGGTGCAGACTATGTAGGTCTTGATGAATATATTGATAAGATCAAGGGAGGCTGGACTGACGTTGATGTCATCATCTGTACTCCTTCGGTTATGGCAAAAGTCGGTATCATCGGACGTATTCTCGGACCGAGAGGCCTTATGCCAAACCCTAAGACAGGTACCGTGACTATGGAGATCGGCAAGGCTGTCAAAGAGGTTAAGGCCGGTAAGATTGACTTTAAGGTAGACAAGACAGGTATTGTACATGCTGCCATCGGAAAGGTTTCTTTCAGCGGAGAGCAGATTTATGATAATGCCAAGGAGCTTCTCTCTGCCGTTATCAAGCTGAAGCCTCAGACTCTCAAGGGCACTTACATGCAGGCAGTTTCAATCTGCTCTACAATGAGCCCGGGTATCCATGTTGATGTGAAATCAGTAGAATAATCAGTGCTGTTAAATTAGAACGTTATGAGAAAAGAAGAAAAACTCAATATTATTAACGCGATTTCAGCACAGTTGGAGGCAACTCCTAATTTCTATATAGCTGATATCGCTGGACTGAATGCCGGCAAGACTCACGCACTCCGCAAGGCTTGCTTTGAGGCTGGTGTTAAACTTGTCGTAGTAAAGAATACCCTTCTTTCGAAGGCTATCGAGGCTACTGACAATGAGGAGATGAAGAACCTCATCAGCGTACTTGAAGGCCCTACAGCCGTAATGTACACTGAGGCTCCTAATGCTCCTGCAAAGGTCATCAAAAAATTCAGGGAGTCCGGTTCAGAGAAGCCGGTTCTCAAAGGCGCATACATCCAGGAGTGGCCTGCTTTCATCGGCAACGACAAGCTTGACGCACTTTATGGAATCAAGTCACGCGAGGAACTCATCGGTGATATCATCGGTCTCCTCCAGTCACCTATGCGCAATGTCCTTTCTGCTCTTGAGCACAAGGACGATGACAAGGCAGAAGAGGCATCAGCAGAATAATCAAGAAACAAAAAACAATTTAAACAAATACAATTATGGCAGACATTAAAGCACTTGCAGAAGAGTTGGTAAACCTTACTGTAAAAGATGTACAGGAGCTTGCACAGATCCTTAAAGACGAGTATGGAATTGAGCCGGCAGCAGCAGCTGTAGCTGTTGTAGCAGGACCTGCAGCAGCCGCTGAGGCAGAGCAGACTGAATTCGATGTTATCCTTAAATCAGCAGGCGCAGCTAAGCTCGCAGTAGTTAAGGCTGTCAAAGAGGCTACAGGTCTCGGACTTAAGGAGTCTAAGGACATCGTAGACAAGGCACCGGTAGCTGTCAAGGAGAAAGTTTCCAAGGCAGAGGCTGAAGCTCTCAAAGCTGCCCTCGAAGAGGCAGGAGCAGAAGTTGAGGTTAAGTAGCTTCACCCCGTCCCCGAGATGGGAACAGAGTCAGGTTTAGGGCCAAAACAGGCTCTAAACCTTTTTGTCGTAATAAAGTTTTTCTCTATATCTAAGGCAGAAAGATGTCAAAAAAGACTAACAATCAGCGAATTTCATTCGCATCATCAAAAATTCTCCTTGAGTACCCGGACCTGCTTGAGGTGCAGCTGAAATCTTTCCAGGATTTCTTCCAGCTGGACACTACGCCTGAGAACAGGCGCAATGAGGGGCTTTATCAGGTGTTTCAGGAGATATTCCCGATCGAAGACACAAGGAACAACTACAAGCTCGAGTTCATCGATTATTTCATTGACCCTCCGCAGTATTCGATTGATGAGTGTCTTGAGAGAGGACTGACTTATAATGTTCCTCTGAAGGCAAAACTCCGCCTTTCATGCAGTGATTCTGAACATGAGGATTTTGATACGACTGTGCAGGATGTATATTTGGGCAATATCCCTTATATGACTCCGGGCGGTACCTTCGTAATCAACGGCTCTGAGAGAATCATTGTTTCACAGCTCCACAGGTCGCCTGGCGTATTTTTCGGACAGAGTCTTCATGCAAACGGTACAAAACTCTATTCTGCCAGGATTATCCCGTTCAAGGGATCATGGATCGAGTTTGCTACTGACATCAACAATGTCATGTACGCATACATCGACCGTAAGAAGAAATTGCCTGTCACCACTCTTTTGAGGGCTATCGGCTTCAATGGTGACAAGGATATCATTGACATATTCGGTCTTGCTGACGAAATTGAGGCAACAGAGGAAAATCTCAAGGCCAATGAAGGACGCAAGCTGGCTGCAAAGGTTCTCAAGACATGGATTGAGGACTTTGTGGACGAAGATACCGGAGAGGTAATTCCTGTCGAAAGGACAATGCCTATAGTTGAGCGTGGAGAAATCCTCAGCGAGGATACCATTGCGAAACTGGCCGATACAGATGTCAAGACAATTCTTTTGCAGAAGGATGAGGCTAATGTTAATGAATATGCCATCATCTACAATACACTGCAGAAGGATCCTACAAATACTGAGACAGAAGCAATCAATTACATCTATAAGCAGCTCCGCAACTCGGAACCGCCTGATGAGGCTACGGCAAGGGATGTGATTGACAAGCTGTTCTTCTCTGAAAAGAGGTATGACCTCGGAGATGTGGGACGCTACAGGCTTAATAAAAAGCTGAATCTCACAATCGACGAGAATACGAGGGTATTGACAAATACCGACATCATCGAGATCATTAAGTATCTGATCCAGATGATTAATTCCAAGGCGGTTGTCGATGACATTGACCACTTGAGCAACAGGCGCATCAGAACTGTGGGCGAGCAGCTTGCAAACCAGTTCAGCGTCGGCTTGTCAAGAATGGCGCGTACAATCAGGGAGAGAATGAATGTCCGTGACAGCGAGCAGTTTGCACCTACTGACCTTATCAATGCCAAGACACTGTCATCTGTGATAAACTCGTTCTTCGGAACAAGCCAGCTTTCACAGTTCATGGACCAGACGAACCCTCTGTCAGAAATGACGCATAAGCGCCGTCTTTCCGCACTCGGTCCTGGAGGTCTTTCACGTGACCGTGCAGGATTCGAGGTACGTGACGTGCATTATACCCACTATGGCCGTCTGTGTCCTATCGAGACTCCTGAGGGACCGAACATCGGTCTGATTTCTTCGCTTTGTGTATATGCGAGAATCAACGACCTCGGTTTCATCGAGACGCCTTACCGCAAGGTGGAGGCCGGTAAGGTGAACCTGAGCTCAGAGGGATGGATGTATATGAGTGCCGAGGAGGAGGAGAACCAGATGGTTTCACTCGCCAAGGTGAAGATGGACGAGGACGGAAATATCCTTGAAGACAGAATCCAGTGCCGCCTTGGCGCAGACTTCCCTGTGGTTACCAAGGAGGAAGTGAATTATATGGACGTGGCTCCTAACCAGATTGCGTCAGTGGCTGCATCCCTGATTCCTTTCCTTGAGCATGACGATGCCCACCGTGCACTCATGGGAGCGAACATGATGCGTCAGGCAGTTCCGCTTCTTAATCCGGAGTCTCCTATCGTAGGTACCGGTCTTGAGGAAAGAGTCTGCCTGGATTCAAGGACTCAGGTAAGGGCTGAGAGAAAGGGTGAGGTTGTCTATGTAGACGCTAAGGAAATACATGTGAAGTATGACCGCACCGATGACGAGAAATTTGTCAGCTTCTCGCCTGACATCACGGTATATCAGCTTCCTATATATAGAAGGACCAACCAGAGCACCACAATTCTTCTCAAGCCTATCGTGCGCAAGGGTGACATTGTGGAGAAAGGCCAGATCATGACAGAGGGATATGCTACACAGAAAGGTGAGCTTGCCCTCGGAAGGAACCTGAAAGTGGCGTTCATGCCATGGAAGGGATATAACTACGAGGATGCGATCGTGATTTCTGAGCGTATGATCCGTTGGGATATCCTTACTTCTGTGCATGTTGACGAGTATATAACCGAGGTACGTGACACCAAGCGCGGAATGGAAGAGCTTACTTCTGACATTCCTAATGTGAGTGAAGATGCCACAAGGGATCTTGACGAGAACGGTATCATACGTATAGGTGCCCATATTGAGCCGGGTGACATAATGATCGGAAAGATTACTCCAAAGGGTGAAAGCGATCCTTCTCCTGAAGAGAAACTTCTCCGTGCGATCTTCGGCGACAAGGCCGGCGACGTGAAGGATGCTTCGCTTAAGGCTACTCCTTCTCTCAGCGGTACAGTGATCAACACAGCCCTTTATTCTAAGGTTGCCAAGGAAAGCGGACGCAAGGGTGTCAAGACTGACCAGAAGGCAAAGATTGAGAAGGCTGAGGAAGAGTTCATTGCAAAGGCTGAGTCGCTCAGGGCAAGATTCATCGAAAAACTTTCCGTTCTTGTACAGAACAAGAAGAGTGCAGGCATAAGCGACCTTTACGGAGTTGAGCTTATTGCAAAGGGCAAGGATATAACAGTGTCTGACCTGAAGGCAATAGACTATGAGAATGTCAACTCAAGCAAGTGGACTTCTGACAAGAATGCAAATGTACTTATCAGGGAACTGATTAATAACTATTGCATTGCACATAAGGAGGAGGCTGCCAGAAACAAGAGGATTCTTGACAAGATCAAGATCGGTGATGAGCTTCCTAACGGTGTCATGCAGCTTGCAAAGGTTTATGTCGCAAAGAAGAGAAAGATCAGAGTAGGTGACAAGATGGCCGGCCGCCACGGTAACAAAGGTATTGTGGCCAAAGTCGTAAGGGATGAGGATATGCCTTTCCTTGCAGACGGAACTCCGGTTGACATAGTGCTCAACCCTCTTGGTGTGCCTTCACGTATGAACCTCGGACAGATTTACGAGACTGTTCTCGGATGGGCAGGAGAGGAGCTTGGAGTCAAGTTCAGCACTCCGATCTTTGACGGTGCAACTCTTGAGAATATATGTGAGTACACAGACAAGGCCGGACTTCCGAGATACGGTAAGACTTATCTGCGTGACGGAGGTACAGGTGACTGGTTTGACCAGCCTGCAACTGTCGGAGTCATTTATATGATTAAGCTCGGCCACATGGTTGACGATAAGATGCACGCACGTTCTATCGGACCTTACTCACTCATCACTCAGCAGCCTCTTGGAGGTAAGGCGCAGTTCGGTGGACAGCGTTTCGGAGAGATGGAGGTATGGGCTCTTGAGGCGTTCGGTGCTTCAAATGTACTCCAGGAGATTCTGACTGTCAAGTCAGATGATGTCACAGGAAGGTCCAAGGCATACGAGGCTATCGTCAAAGGTGACCTTATGCCTAATCCGGGCATACCAGAGTCTCTTAACGTATTGCTCCATGAGCTTAGAGGTCTCGGTCTGAAAGTGACTTTGGACTAAATAACTGACAATTGAAATTTTAGAAATATGCCGACTTTTAATAAAGAAAACAAGGTTAAAAGCAATTTCGAAAGAATCAGCATCGCTCTCGCTTCTCCTGAAGACATTAAAGACAGGTCTTCAGGAGAGGTCCTGAAACCGGAAACCGTCAACTACAGAACGTATAAGCCTGAAAGAGACGGTCTCTTCTGCGAGAAGATCTTCGGTCCGACCAAAGATTACGAGTGCCATTGCGGCAAGTACAAGAGAATCCGCTACCGCGGTATCGTGTGCGACCGCTGCGGTGTTGAAGTTACCGAGAAGAAGGTGCGCAGGGAAAGGATGGGCCATATTGAGCTTACCGTTCCTGTAGCGCATATATGGTACTTCAAGTCTGCTCCCAACAAGATTGCAGCTCTTCTTGGAATAGCAGCCAAGAAACTGGAATCAGTCATCTATTATGAGAAGTATGTCGTGGTGCGTCCTGGTTCGTCAGGTCTTAAGAAGCTTGACCTTTTGTCTGAGGACGAGTATCTCGATCTCCTCGCCCAGATGCCGGAGCAGTATAATATGCCGATGGATGATCCGGACAAATTCGTTGCCGGAATGGGTGCCGAGGCCATTTACGAACTCCTTAAGGAAATCGACATCGATGCTCTTGCCAAGGAGCTTCGCCAGAAGATGATAAGGGAAACTTCACAGCAGAGAAGGGCCGAGGCTCTCAAGAGACTCAGCATTGTGAAGTGGTTCCAGGAGTCGAAGGGCATAAACCGTCCTGAATGGATGATTCTGAAGGTCATACCTGTGATACCGCCTGATCTTCGTCCGCTTGTTCCGCTTGACGGAGGACGTTTCGCGACATCTGACCTCAATGACCTCTACAGAAGGGTTATCATAAGGAACAACCGTCTTAAGAGGCTCATCGAGATCAAGGCTCCGGAGGTGATTCTCAGGAATGAGAAACGTATGCTTCAGGAAGCAGTTGACTCACTGTTTGACAACTCAAAGAAGTCAAATGCAGTAAAGAGCGAGGCAAACAGGACACTCAAGTCTCTTTCTGACTCACTTAAGGGTAAGCAGGGACGTTTCCGTCAGAACCTCCTCGGTAAGCGTGTCGATTATTCTGCACGTTCGGTTATCGTCGTGGGTCCTGAGCTGAAGATGCACGAGTGCGGTCTGCCTAAGTTCATGGCTGCCGAGCTTTACAAACCGTTCATTATCAGGAAGCTCATTGAGCGCGGTATTGTGAAGACCGTCAAGTCTGCCAAGAAGATAGTTGACCGCAAGGACGCTGTCATTTGGGATATTCTCGAAAACGTGATGAAGGGACATCCTGTCCTTCTGAACCGTGCTCCTACCCTTCACAGGCTCGGTATCCAGGCTTTCCAGCCTAAGATGATCGAGGGTAAGGCAATCCAGCTTCATCCGCTTGCATGTACGGCCTTCAACGCCGACTTCGACGGTGACCAGATGGCTGTGCACCTTCCGCTTGGAAATGCTGCCATACTGGAGGCACAGCTCCTGATGCTTGGATCACACAATATCCTTAATCCTGCAAACGGAACCCCTATTACCGTGCCTTCGCAGGACATGGTTCTGGGACTTTATTACATAACAAAGGAAAGGCCGTCCGTAAAAGGCGAGAACATGAATTTCTATGGCCCTGAGGAAGTGATTATTGCACTTAATGAAAAGGCTATAGACATACATGCCGGAATCAATGTCCGTCTGCCTAAGGACAAACTCAACCTTGAGGCCGGATTTGAAATGGTCCGTACCACTCCGGGAAGGATTATCGTGAACCAGCTTGTGCCTCAGGAAGTTCCTTATATCAATGAGGTGCTCGGAAAGAAATCCCTCAGGAAGATTATTTCCAATGTTATAAAGTATACCGGAGTTGCCCGTACTGCACAGTTCCTTGACGATATCAAGGACCTCGGATACACAATGGCCTTCAAGGGAGGTCTGTCGTTCAACCTTGGTGATGTGATTATCCCTGAGGAGAAGAAGTCGCTTATTGATAACGGATACAATACCGTTGAGTCTATCAAGGCAAACTTCTCAATGGGTTTCATCACTAACAACGAGCGTTATAACAAGGTGATTGACCTTTGGTCATCAATCGACAACGAGATAACCAAGATTGTGGAGAAGCAGATTTCCAGCGACCAGCAGGGCTTTAACCCTGTTTACATGATGCTGGATTCCGGAGCCCGTGGTTCGACAGCGCAGATTAAGCAGCTTTGCGGTATGCGTGGACTTATGGCCAAGCCTCAGAAGTCCGGAGGACAGGGAGCCGAGATTATCGAGAACCCGATCATCTCCAACCTTAAGGAGGGTATGTCGGTGCTCGAGTACTTCATCTCTACGCACGGTGCACGTAAGGGTCTTGCCGATACGGCCTTGAAGACTGCCGATGCCGGTTACCTCACGCGCCGTCTTGTGGATGTTTCGCATGATGTGATCATCAACGAGGAGGACTGCGGTACTCTCCGCGGACTTATTGCGACTGCAATCAAGAGCAAGGATGAAGTTGTCGAGTCTCTCGGTGAGAGGATTCTCGGACGTACTTCGGTGCATGATGTTTTCAACCCTCTTACAGGTGAACTTATCATTCCTGCAGGAGAGGAGATTACCGAGGACATCGCCAACCTGATAGAGTCACTTCCTATCGAGCAGGTTGAGATTCGTTCAGTGCTCACTTGCGAGTCACGCAAGGGTGTCTGCGCGAAGTGCTACGGCCGCAACCTCGCTTCCGGAAGGATGGTTGAGAAAGGTGAAGTCGTGGGTGTCATCGCCGCTCAGTCGATCGGTGAGCCAGGTACACAGCTTACTCTCCGTACATTCCACGTCGGAGGTACTGCATCAAGTACTGCCGCGGAAAGCTCCATCACTTCAAAATATAACGGTAAGCTCGAGTTCGAGGAACTCAGGACAATCGAAAGAGTGTCTGACGAGGGCTCACAGAATGTCGTTGTCAGCCGTACTACCGAGGTCCGCATTGTGGATGAAAATACCGGCATCACATTCTCGCAGTATGATGTTCCTTATGGAGCGATTCTGTATAAGAATGACGGTGATTCAGTGCGCAAGGGTGACCTTATCTGCGAGTGGGATGCTTATAACGCAATCACAATCATCGAGACTGCCGGTAAGGTCCGTTTCGACAGCATGATTGACGGTGTGACATTCCGTGAGGAGATGGCTGATGAATACTCTCTCAACAGGGATAAGGTCATCATCGAGTCACGTGACAGGTCAAAGAACCCTTCAATCCACATCGTTGACGAGAATGGCGAGAGCAAGAAGCAGTACAACCTTCCTGTCGGCGCCCATGTCATGGTCAGCGACGGAGATGATGTGAAGGTCGGAGACATAATCATCAAGATTCCACGTGCCATCGGTAAGTCAAGCGATATCACCGGAGGTCTCCCTCGAGTTACAGAACTTTTCGAGGCGCGTAATCCTTCAAACCCTGCAATCGTTTCCGAAATCAACGGTGAGGTTTCAATGGGCAAGATCAAGAGGGGTAACAGGGAGATTATCGTCAAGAACAAGACCGGTGTCGAGAAGCACTATCTCGTTCCTCTTACCAAGCAGATTCTTGTACAGGAGAACGACTATGTGAAAGCAGGAACAAGGCTTTCAGATGGAGCAGTGTCTCCAACAGATATTCTCAGCATCCTTGGCCCTATCAAGGTTCAGGAGTACATTGTCAATGAAATCCAGGAGGTTTACCGTCTCCAGGGTGTGAAGATCAATGACAAGCACTTTGAGATTATTGTGCGCCAGATGATGCGTAAGGTACAGATTAATGATCCGGGTGACACTGAGTTCCTGCAGGAGGAGCTTGTGGACAAGTGGGTGTTCATGGATACCAATGATGCCATCTACGGAAAGTTCTATGTAATGGATCCGGGTGACTCACAGTCATTTGAAGAAGGTGACATCATAACTGCACGTGAGATGAGAAGTGAAAATGCATCTCTTGACAGGCAGGGTCTCCGTATGATGGTTCTTCGTGAAGCGAAGCCTGCAACAGCAAGCCAGGTGCTTCAGGGTATCACAAGGGCTGCCCTCAAGACTAACAGCTTCATTTCAGCAGCCTCATTCCAGGAGACTACAAAGGTTCTCAGCGAGGCCGCAATCAGAGGTCGCATCGATACTCTCGAGGGACTTAAGGAGAATGTCATCTGCGGACATCCTATACCGGCCGGTACAGGTCAGAAGGAATTCCAGGAAATTCTTGTGGCTCCGGCTGCAGATATGCAGAAGAATCTTGCTGAACTCTAACGGTTGCTCTATATATGAAAAAAGGACTGGCGGAAAGCCGGTCCTTTTTTTATGCCCTTGTGGCAGGAAATACACAAAAAAAGGCTGACTCTTGGCCAGCCCTTGAATGTGTATGTCCGGAATTTATCTCATTATTGTCGCGTCACGGTCAGGTCCGAGTGAAATTATCTTGATCGGAACTCCGAGATAATTTTCCATGAAGGCGATATATTCACGGAATGCTTCCGGAAGCTCATCTTCGCTGCGGCATCCTGTGAGGTCGGTATTCCAGCCTTTGAATTCCTGATATACCGGCTGGATGTCTGCATACGTGTCGAACGGCCACTGGTCTGAAGGCTCTCCGTCAACAATGTATGATGTGCAGACCTTGATGGTTTCAAAGCTGTCGAGACAGTCTGATTTCATCATGATCAGATCTGTGACTCCGCTGATCATTACTGCATATTTTAGTGCAACAAGATCAAGCCATCCGCATCTGCGCGGCCGTCCTGTCACTGCACCGAATTCGTTGCCAATCTTGCGCAGTTTTTCTCCGGTCTCGTCAAACAGTTCAGTAGGGAATGGACCGCTTCCTACGCGTGTGCAGTATGCCTTGAAGATTCCGTATACGTGGCCTATGTTGTGAGGGCTTACTCCGAGTCCTACGCAGGCTCCTGCACATGATGTTGTTGATGACGTGACGAACGGATACGAGCCGTAGTCAATGTCAAGCATTGAACCCTGTGCTCCCTCTGCAAGTACGCTCTTTGTCTTGAGGAGTTCGTTAATGTAATATTCGCAGTCAACCAGCTTGAATTTCTTGAGATATTCCACTGCTTCAAAGAAAGCCGCCTCTTCTGCATTCGGGTCGCATTCGAATCCCATCTGCTTCAGCTGCCTTGTGTGCCTGTCTTTGAGTTTTGCAAAGCGGTCTGCAAAGTCAGATGCGAGGATATCGCCTACACGTAGACCGTTGCGGCTGATCTTGTCTGTGTATGTAGGGCCGATTCCCTTGAGGGTGGAACCGATTTTGCCTTTTCCCATGGCAGCCTCATTGGCAGCGTCAAGAAGCCTGTGGGTCGGCAGAATCAGGTGCGCTTTCTTGGAGATTACAATGCGCTCTGTTACCGGAACGCCTGTCTTGGCTATGTTCTCGCACTCTCCCTTGAAAGTTATTGGATCAAGGACAACACCGTTGCCGACAATGTTGGTTGCGTCTTTTCTGAATATTCCTGACGGAACAGACCTGAGCACAAAGCTCTTACCCTCAAAATGAAGTGAGTGGCCTGCATTCGGGCCGCCCTGAAACCGTGCTACTACAGGATATTTTCCTGCAAGTACGTCCACGATTTTACCTTTGCCTTCGTCGCCCCACTGGAGGCCGAGTACAACATCTAATTTCATGACAATGTATTGGAAACAGTTTTAAGTTCTTAGTCTATTTTGGTGCCTCAGGACATCAGAACGGGAGGTCGTCGTCCGGCATGTCGTCAGCTATGTTCTGCGGAACCGCAGGCTTTGGTGTCTGCTGTGCGGCAGGGGCATAGCCCGGCTGCGCCTGTGTTTGGGCATAGGCCTGTTGTCCGTAGCCCGGCTGCGCTTCCTGAGGCCTCTGCTGGTAGCCTCCGGCTGCATTCTGACCATACTGACCTCCTGCCTGATTGTCAGATTTCCTTCCGAGGAGCTGCAGAGTATCTGCTATAATCTCAGTAGTGTATTTCTTTGCTCCTGTCTGATCTTCCCATGAGCGTGTGCGGATACGTCCCTCTATATAGAGCTGGGTTCCCTTTTTGACATATTTCTCCACTACATCCGCAGTATTTCTCCATACCACTATGTTGTGCCATTCCGTATGCTCCTGGAGATTGCCGTTCCTGTCCTTATATCTTTCGGTGGTGGCCAGTCTCAACGTGGCTACCTTGGTCCCGTTTGTTGCTTCTCCGGTATATCTTATTTCCGGATCCTGTCCGACGTTACCAATCAATATTGCTTTGTTTATCATAATATGTTGTGTTTTTCCGTGACTTCACAAAAACTCTGCAAGATAGTGATAATTTCTCACAAACAAGTATGCATTTTTGCCAAATCAGGTTTTTCCCCGGTTAAAATTTCGTATCCGGTCAGAGCTTGGTAAAGCAGCCATGTCCTGCCTCCTGCATAGTATGTTGCAGGCCAGGCATTTTGCAGTTTCATTATGTACTGAGGCGTGAATGCAGGATTCCTGTAGTTGGCTTCCATTATGATTCTGGGGCTTTCTGCACTCAGGTTCCCGACCCTCTGCTGTGCAATGGAATCCAAGGCCGGAATTGCTGACGGAACCGTATATATGATTATGCCGCATTCATTGAAGCTCTCCGGAAATGCGTCGAGAGGCCTTACCGTGAACATGCCGGGTGAAGAGGCCGCGATTCTTTCCGCTTTCACGATGTCACGGTTCATGATGACGGTCTGCAGTCCCAGCGAGGCAGCTGCAAATGCCGCCGCCTTGCCTGCTCCTCCGCATCCCGCTACAAGCACTGTCGGTCCTGATGCGGTCTGGCGCACTCTTGGGACGGCTTCATCTTCGAGCCATTTCCGTATGCCGAGGTAGTCGGAGTTGTGTGCCTTGATGCCGGACGGAGTTTTTACCATTATGTTTGCTGCTGCGGTAAGCCTGCACTCCTCAGAGAGAATGTCTGCCTTTGCAAAGGCAAGTTCCTTGAAAGGTGCTGTTACATTGATTCCGTCATAGCTGTCCATGAATCTCCGGAATGCAGCCCCGAAGTCTTCGCCCTCTATCAGGTCGTATGGATATTTTCCGCTGTAGCCTGCCCTGAATAGGGCCGGACTGAGGGAGTGGGCAATAGGATGTCCGATAAGGCCGAATCTTTTCATTTTATCTTGCTGTTGTTGTCACTCTATTTGCCATGGCGCTGGCGCACTGCTTCGTACAGGAGGATTGCCGCTGATACTGATACGTTCAGGGAGTCAAGTTCTCCGAGCATGGGAATCTTGATGTGCGAGTCCGCGGCCTTGCGCCAGATGTCTGTCAATCCGGTGGATTCTGTCCCCATGACTATGGCTGTGCCCTTGCGCATGTCCGTGTCGTAGTACCATTCGGAATCCTGTAGCTGGGCAGTCAATATCTTTATGCCGCGTGTCTTTAGCCAGCTTATGGTCTCTTCTGATGATGCGAGGGCAACCTGTCTTGAAAAGACAGCGCCGATGCTGGAGCGGATGAGGTTCGGATTGTATAGGTCGGTGAGCGGATCGCACACGATGACTGCATCTGCGCCGGATGCATCGGCACTCCGGAGCACGGCTCCGAGGTTGCCCGGTTTTTCCACGCTCTCCAGCACGACAATCAGAGGATTTTCGTGAAGCTGCAGCGAGTCAAGTGTCCTGGACTTCCATTCCATCACTGCGATTATGCCTTCCGTGCCTCCGCGGTATGCAACCTTGTCGTACAGGTGCGCCGGAATCCGGATTATATTCCCTTGCCCGTTGCCGCTTTGGGACCAGACGACGCTGTCCAGTATGGCATCCAGGTCATCCTGGCTGATGATGTCCATGCATACGAACAATGTCCTTGCCCTGTATCCTGCATTGATGCAATGTCCTGTCTCACGTCTTCCCTCTACGACAAACAGGCCTTTCTCCCTGCGTGCCCTTGACTTTTCCTGAAGCGTCAGAAGTTCCTTTATCTTTGGGTTTTGTGCTGATGTTATGATTTCTGTTCTGTATGTTTCCATTTAATGTATTGCGGCTTTTAAAAATACGCAGACAAAGATAAGACAAAAAATCCCGATGGAGCTCTTTCACTGGTTCAAAAGCATTGTTTGCCAAGAAAAATAAGGGTTTGCCGGCATCCGTAGCGGAGATGCGGCTGATTCTGATGTTTATATGTTGACAATTGGGCCCTTGTTGAAATTTTAAGGCGTTTTACCATGCTGCAAGATATGTATATGGTGAAGAAAACTTGCTACATTTGTAAAAGTTTGGTGGAGGGCTGATGAAAAGGACGCTTTCAGCTTTTGCCGAGGCCGGCCTTGTGCTTGATGCTGGGATTGTGACCAATTATGGACAATGTCCTAATGAAAATGTTAGACAGGTTTGACGATGAACGTCAGATTTGCATGTCTACGGGGGTATTTGTTTGTAAAACTTTAAAAATCAGTTATATGAAAAGAAATTTATGGAGGGCTGCGGCCCTTGTGATTATCTGTTGTGCGGCAGTTGCATGCCGGTCTGGGAAGGATGCCGGTCCTGTTGCAGGGCATGTTGTGTTCATCGGTCTTGACGGCTGGGGCTCGTACAGCCTGCCACAGGCTGATATGCCTAATGTCAAGGCGTTGATGGAAAACGGATGCCATACTCTGGAGAAACGCACAGTGCTGCCGTCGTCGAGTGCGCCGAACTGGGCATCCATGTTTATGGGGGCCGGGCCGGAACTTCATGGCTTCACTACGTGGGGTTCGCAGAGTCCTGACATGCCTTCGCGCGTGGTCGGGGCCAACGGGATTTTTCCTACAGTATTCACTTTGTGCAGGGAGTCTTTCCCAAGTAGCGAGACAGGAGTGCTTTATGAGTGGGACGGAATAAAGTATGTCGTGGATACCCTTTCGCTGAGTATGCATGAGCATCTTCCTGCATCAGCAGATTCTCCTGACGCACTTTGCTCTGCAGCGGAAAAGTATCTTATTGACAAGAAGCCTATGCTTGCTGCCATCTGCTTCGATGAGCCGGACCATGCAGGTCATGCTTTCGGTCATGACACTCCGGAGTATTATGCCAAGCTTCATGAATTGGACGGATATATAGGCCGAATAGTCAAGGCTGTTGAGGAGGCCGGCATAGCGGATGATACCATATTCATAGTTACTTCAGACCATGGCGGGATCGGGTATGGCCACGGCGGAATTTCAATGGAGGAGATGGAAACTCCGCTGATTGTATGCGGAAAGGGAGTCAGGAAAGGATGCCGGATTGAGGAGAGCGTGATGCAGTATGATGTCGCTTCAACCATAGCATACATCCTTGGCATGAACAGCCAGCCTCAGGTATGGCTCGGACGTCCTTTGACTTCTCTGTTCTGCATTTAGGCGGTGTGTCTTTGACTGCATCTATGGCGCTTTGACTGCATCTATGGCACTTTTCTGCATCTTGCGATTTGTGCATCTCACAAAATATGCTCCGCTGCATCGGCTAAGCATTCTGGCAAGTTGGAGACTAAGTGCGGGGCGTAGTCAAAATAATTTTGTCTATGTTCTCGACTTTGCGTATATTTGTGCTCTGTACACATATACGCAAAGGAAAGATGCTCGAGTGGCTGAAGAGGCACGCCTGGAAAGCGTGTAGTCGCCTAAAGCGGCTCACGGGTTCGAATCCCGTTCTTTCCGCAGATTCAAATGGCATGCGCGGCTGGAAATTAATTTCGGCCGCGCATGTCATTTGCTGTTCCCTGTCCACGAAAACAGCCGTTTTTATGGACAGAATTCTTTCGGTTCAACATTCTCCGCCCGATCCTGTTGCTCCGGGTGAACTTGAGACAGGCCATGGCCTTGTACAGCGTGCCATGGTCCGGGGGCAGTGTGTGTCATTGCAGGTCATTGTAGTGTAGAGTAGTGTAGAGTAGAGTAGAGTAGAGTAGTGTGGGGCAGTGCAGGTCAGGTCAGGTCGTGCAGGTCACTACAGGTCAGTGTGGGGTAGTGTAGGGTCTGTGCAGGACAATGTAGAGCATGACGGAGCAGTGTAAAGCATGACGGAGTTGCTTTTTTCTTGCATAATTGCTTTATTTGTAATGAGAAAGCAGATGCGTGCAATAGGAATGTCCACTTGTGGAGCCGAACCGTTTTTTATGTTTTTCCAAGATTTATATTTTTCCAAGAGGCATATATGAAGTTTGGAATCAGTATTGCTGATAAGGTGCCGGCAGCATTCATACTTGCAGTCCCCGCTGTACAGTCAAATCAAGAAGCTCTCTGAAATTATAAATTTCAGCAGTTTCTAAGTTCATTTTATGGTAACAATGGCAGGATTATTCAGAAATATATTCCGATTCTATCTTGACGGATTCCGAAACATGACCTGGGGCAGGCCGCTTTGGGCCCTTATTTTTATTAAACTGATTTTCCTTTTTGTGATATTGAGAATCTTTTTCTTCCAACCTGTACTTGCGGGAAAGTCAGACGGACAGAAGAGCGATTTTGTCGGGACTTCTCTTGTTGAACGGACCGGGAATTGCAAATGAAAATATACATAACACTATAACAATATGGTAGATACAGCATTAATTGATTGGTCAAGGGCGCAGTTTGCCCTTACGGCCTGCTATCATTGGGTCTTCGTGCCGCTTACGCTCGGACTTGCCGTCATCATGGCTGTCATGGAGACGATTTATGTCGTGAAAAAAGATGAATTCTGGAAAAAGGCAGCCCAGTTCTGGATGAAGATTTTCGGAATCAACTTTGCGGTCGGCATCGCTACGGGACTTATTCTGGAATTTGAATTCGGCACCAACTGGAGCAACTACTCCTGGTTTGTCGGAGACATTTTCGGTGCACCGCTGGCCATAGAAGGAATCTTCGCCTTCTTTATGGAGGCGACGTTTGTGGCGGTCATGTTCTTCGGATGGAACAAAGTCGGCAAAAAGTTCCATCTTGCGTCAACCTGGCTTACAGGCATAGGTGCAACCATTTCCGCATTCTGGATTTTGGTCGCAAACGGCTGGATGCAGCATCCTGTAGGAATGGAATTCAATCCGGACACTGTCAGGAATGAAATGGTGGACTTCTGGGCAGTTGCGACTAATCCGGTGGCTGTCACAAAATTCTTCCATTCTGTGCTGAGCGGCTGGATGACGGGAGCAGTAGCAGTTATCGGAATATCATGCTGGTATCTGCTTCGCAAGAGGGAGACAAGATTTGCCCTTGCAAGCATCAGGATAGCTTCTGCAGTCGGTATAACAGGCACATTGGCCGTGATGATTACAGGGGACATGTCCGGTGTCCATGTAGCTGAATATCAGCCGATGAAACTTGCTGCAGCAGAAGGTCTTATGGACGGAGGGCAGAGGGCGCCGTTCTCCATAGTCCCCGGAATTGAAATACCCGGAATGCTTTCTATTCTTGCGACGCATGACATAGACGGTTATGTGCCTGGAATCAATGACATACTTGACGGATATACAGACCCGGACGGGAATGAGCATCTTTCGGCAGAAGCCAAGATGTATAAGGGAAATGCAGCATTGAAGGCTTTCAAAGAATACCGGCAGTTGAAAGAAACCGACAATGAAGCCGCAATGCAGGCAAGAAAGATTCTTGAAGACAATATGGAATATTTCGGGTATGGATATATCCGGGACCGCAATGATCTTGTTCCGAATGTATGGCTTGTGTACTGGCCTTTCAGGATTATGGTAGGTCTTGGCTCTTTTCTTCTGCTGCTTATGATTGCTGTGCTTTTCTTTGAGCGCAAGGGAAAAATTGCCGGCATGAAATGGCTTCAGTGGACTGCATTGCTGTCTATTCCTCTTGTCTATCTTGCCGGCCAGGCCGGATGGGTGGTTGCAGAGGTCGGACGCCAGCCATGGGCAATACAGGATCTGCTTCCTGTTAATGCCGCTGTGTCAAGTCTCGGCACAGGTGCCGTCAAGACAACATTCTTCATATTTGTGGCAGTCTTCACCCTTTTCCTTGCAATTGAGCTCAATATAATGTTCAAGGCGATAAAAAAGGGGCCGAAGGTTGATGAAGAGGCTTAATGTCAGGTTATAAAACTGAAAATTATTATGTTCACATACGATTTTTTACAGAACTACTGGTGGTTCATTATAGCCCTGCTCGGAGGGCTTCTCGTCTTTTTGCTTTTTGTTCAGGGAGCCAATGCCATGATTCTGCTCACAGGGGCAGATGAAAGGGAAAAACAGTTGATGGTGAATTCCACTGGACGCAAATGGGAATTTACATTTACAACGCTTGTGACCTTCGGCGGAGCATTTTTCGCCTCATTCCCGCTTTTCTACAGTACAAGTTTCGGCGGAGCATACTGGGTCTGGATTCTGATTCTCATTACATTTGTATTTCAGGCTGTTTCTTACGAATTCCAGAACAAGACCGGAAATATGCTCGGAAAGACGGCTTTCCGTATATTCTTGACTGTCAACGGATTTCTTGCTCCGTTTCTCATCGGGACAGCAGTCGGGACATTCTTCTCGGGTTCTGATTTTGCCGTAGACAAGTCCGCGGCAGGGGACTGCCTTGCGCCTGTAATCAGCGCATGGGGCAACGGATGGCACGGGCTTGAAGCTCTTGCAAACCCTTTTAATCTCAGTTTCGGGCTCATGACGACAGGACTTGCGGTATGCCTTGGACTGCTTTATATGATAAATAACATTGACGATGATAATCTGAACCGGAAACTGCGCAGAAGGCTCATCCTTTTTGCTGTTGTATTCATTGTGTTTTTCTTGAACACAGGCATAGGATTGCTGATGAGAAGCGGCTTTGCCGTAGCGGAAGACGGTACGGTTTTTCTTGAAAAATATAAATATCTGCACAATTTCCTTCAGATGCCGGCTGTGCTTGCTGTTTTCATTGCCGGAGTCGCCTTGGTCCTTTGGGGACTTGCCGGCACATTGGTGTGCGGAAGATTCCGGAAAGGAATATGGCCAGCAGGGGCAGGCACTGTCCTGACTGTAATGGCGTTGTTTATGGTGGCCGGTTATAACGGTACTGCGTACTATCCCTCTGTGGCAGACCTGCAGAGTTCATTGACTATAGCAAACAGCTGTTCAAGTGAGTTCACCCTAAGAACAATGGCGTATGTTTCGCTTGTAATTCCTCTTGTACTGGCCTATATCATTTATGCATGGCATGTAATGGACAGAAAGCCTCTTACAGGAGAAGAACTGGAAAATACAGAACACAAATATTGATTCCATCCAAGTCGCCTCATTGGCACAAAAAGGCGGCTCCTGCATTTGCATCATCTACAGTGGATTGCAAATGCAGGAGCCGCCCTCTTTATTTGTCTTCCGATATGGCTACTGCTGGTTCTTCGGTCTCATCTGAGGGAAGAACAGCACGTCCTGGATAGTAGGGGAGTTCGTCATGAACATTGTCAGACGGTCAATTCCCATTCCCATTCCTGAAGTCGGAGGCATGCCGTATTCAAGGGCGCGTACAAAATCCATGTCTATGTACATGGCCTCATCGTCACCGCCTTCCTTCAGTTTGAGCTGGTCCTGGAATCTCTCGTACTGGTCGATAGGGTCATTCAGCTCGCTGTAGGCGTTGGCCAGCTCCTTTCCGCATACGAAAAGCTCAAACCTTTCAGTAAGATCCGGGTTGCTGCGGTGTCTCTTTGTGAGCGGAGACATGGAGACAGGGTAGTCAGTGATGAATGTCGGCTGCACAAGATGCTTCTCGCAGTATTCCCCGAAGATTGCATCTATCAGCTTGCCCTCTCCCATTTCCTTGGTTACGGGAACGTTGAGCTTTCCGCATGTCTCGCGCAACTGTTCTACATTCATTCCGGCAACATCCACGCCTGCATATTCCTTGATTGCCTCAAGTATAGGAAGCCTCCTGTAAGGCGGCTTGAAGTCCACAGTGTTCTCTCCTATAGTCACATCTGTCTTGCCGTGCAGCTTGAGGGCAATCTTCTCCAGCATCTTCTCCACAAATTCCATCATCCAGATATAATCCTTGTAGGCCACATATATCTCCATACAAGTGAATTCCGGATTGTGTGTCTTGTCCATGCCTTCGTTGCGGAAGTCCTTTGCAAACTCATATACGCCATGGTAGCCGCCCACAATCAGCCTCTTGAGGTAAAGCTCGTTGGCGATGCGCAGGTAGAGAGGAATGTCAAGGGCGTTGTGGTGGGTAATGAACGGCCTTGCAGTCGCACCGCCCGGGATTGACTGGAGGATAGGGGTCTCTACTTCAAGACAGCCTGCCTCGTTGAAATATTCCCTCATTGTGGCGATGATCTGGCTTCTCTTGACGAATGTGTCGCGCACCTGCGGGTTCACAATCAGGTCAACATACCTTTGCCTGTATTTCAGCTCCGGATCCGAGAATGCATCGAAGACCTCTCCGTCCTTTTCCTTTACGATAGGCAGGACGCGCAGTGATTTGCTGAGCAGGGTAAGTTCCTTTGCATGTACGGAAAGCTGGCCTGTCTTTGTTATGAAGGCAAAGCCCTTTATGCCGATGATGTCACCTATGTCAAGCAGTTTCTTGAATACGGTGTTGTACATTGTCTTGTCTTCTCCCGGACAGATTTCGTCACGGTTGATGTAGACCTGGATTCTTCCGGTCTCATCCTGGATTTCACCGAAGGATGCCGCACCCATGATGCGCCTTGACATTATACGGCCGGCAATCACGACATCCTGGAAATTCTCTTTTTCCGGATCAAATCCGTCCTTTATTTCCTGTGCTGTGGTGTTTACCGGATAAAGTGCTGCTGGATAAGGCTCGATTCCTATTTCCCTGAGCTTTGTGAGCGATTCTCTTCTGAACTGCTCCTGTTCGTTGAGGTCCATAATGCCCATATTAATATCTTTTTACGTGTTTTTACTTCAAATAACTTACAAAGTTAACATAAATGTCCGATGTCTCTCAAATTTTCGTGGACAAAATTAAATACATAAACGAATAGTTGCCTTGGGAAAAGGAAAATGTGTGTGACTGCATTAAAACAATTTCGGAAATTGAAACAAAAAAGCTATCTTTGTATGCTATGCCTGTAGAAAAGAAATGGATAAATCGTGAAAATGCTGATACTGAGGTTGTCAGCCAGCTTTCTTCTGAACTCGGAATAGATCCCGTACTTGCGGAACTCCTTGTCCAGAGAGGCATCCGTACATTTTCCCAGGCAAGGTCTTTCTTCAGGCCTGACCTTAACGACCTTCATGATCCCTTTCTTATGCGGGACATGGACAAAGCCGTCGAAAGACTCCGCAAGGCAGTCTGCTCCGGGGAAAAAATCCTTGTTTACGGTGATTATGATGTGGACGGCACAACGGCAGTATCGCTGGTGTATTCTTTTTTGAGCCGTCTTACCTCTGAAATAGACTTTTATATACCGGAAAGATATGACGAGGGCTACGGTGTTTCCTACAAGGGAATAGACTGGGCCTTTGAAAACGGCTTCGGGCTTATCATAACGCTTGACTGCGGAATCAAGGCAAACGAAAAAGTCGACTATGCCAGGGAAAAAGGCATAGACATGATCATTTGTGACCATCATCTTCCTGAAAATGAGATACCTGCGGCAATTGCAGTGCTTGATCCCAAGAGAGAGGACTGCGGCTATCCTTTTGATGATTTGTCCGGCTGCGGTGTCGGGTTCAAGCTGGTGCAGGCCTATTCACAGATGTATGGGATACCTTTCGAATCCCTGATTCCTCTTCTGGACCTGCTGGTTGTCAGCATTGCCTCTGACCTGGTTTCCGTCACTGGGGAGAACCGCACACTTGCACATTTCGGCCTGAAGCAGCTCAATTGTGAGCCAAGAGTCGGCCTTCTTGCAATGATACAGCTTTCCGGACTTGAGCCTACGCACCTTACAATAGACGACATTGTATTCAAAATAGGGCCGCGCATCAATGCTGCCGGACGCATGGAGTCAGGAAGAATGGCCGTGGAATTGTTGACGGCCTCGGATGCCCAGACAGCTTTCCGTATTGGAACGGAAATCAATGAACATAACAACGAGCGGAAGAGCATTGACCGCAGAATTACACAGGAAGCCCTTGACATGGTACGCAGCGGCAGCTGCCTCTCCGGCGGGAATGCCACGATTGTATACAATCCGCACTGGCATAAAGGTGTGGTCGGAATCGTTGCCTCAAGGCTTGTGGAAGCCTTCTATAAGCCGACAATCGTCTTTACCAAGTCACAGGGGGGACTTGTTACCGGGTCTGCACGAAGCGTGCACGGATTCGACCTGTATGATGCAATAGAAAGCTGTTCCGATCTTCTTGAAAATTTCGGCGGACATCTTTATGCTGCCGGACTTACGCTGAAGGAAGAAAACCTCGTGGCCTTCTGCAGCAGAATTGAAACTTTCATTTCCAATCGCATCGTGCCTGAGATGCAGACTCCTGTCGTCGAGGTGGACGCGATGCTGAATTTTTCACAGATTACGCCTAAGTTCCTGCGTATCCTCAAGCAGTTCCAGCCTTTCGGGCCGGGAAACAATGCACCGGTCTTCCTTACTGAAAATGTCTATGACAACGGAAACGGACGCAAAGTCGGTGCAGAAGGAGGCCACCTTAAGCTGGAGCTGATACAGGAGTCGCATCCATATCACCATATTTCCGCCATAGCCTTCAATATGGCAGGATTCTTTGACCATATCAAGGCCGGAAATCCTGTTGATGTATGCTATTCAATAGTAGAGAACTATTATCGCGGAACAGCAAATACTCAGTTGAGAATCAGGGACATGAGGGAAAGGGATGATGTCATTTGATAAATTCTGCCGTACGGCATGATATTTCATTTGCCAATTCATCAGGTGATTTACCGTCTGTATCTATAATGATATGGGCGGCATTTTTATATATTTCCTGCCTTTCATCCAGCATTTTTTCTATGCGCTCCTCCAATTCCGCCCTGTCTTTGCAGCCGGCCAGCAGCGGTCGTCCGGCAGTACCTGATGAAAGATTGCGTATTATGGTGTCCGCTTCAGCCCTCAGATAAATGCAGACTGCGGCCGTCTGTATTTCAGTGCGGCATTCTGGTACGGTTACCGTCCCTCCGCCAAGGGCGATGACAATATTGCCCTCCTCTGTCACGTGCAGAAGTTTGTGCAGGGCCTCATGTTCCTTTTTTCTGAAAAATTCTTCTCCGCAAGATGCGAAAATGCTCTTGATGTCCATGCTGCACATATCTTCAATGACAGCATCAAGATCAGCAAAGGTGCAGCCAAGCACTTCGGCAAGTCTCCTGCCTACGGTACTTTTGCCGCACCCCATGAATCCTGTAAGGCATATTTTCATCTTGCCTTTTCTAAAACAGAGTCAGCTGTTCGTCGTCATCCTGGATGTCCACAGGATCTTCAACGTCAGTGTTGTCAATTTCTCCGGCCTGATTCTGTGCCTCTGCAATATATTCAGCCTTTTCGTCTTCCGGAACCGGGAGCGGCTCAATGAACCGGACGGCCTTCAGTTCGTATTGGCTGACCTTCTTTCCCTTGGCCTGCAGACCTTTCTTTCCGATGAATTCCCCTGCATCAATTTTCTCTGCCTCCCTGTGCTCATGCTTGCCTCCGAATATTGCTTCTATCTGAGGACGCATGTCATCGCTGAATTCAACAAGATATGAGCCTTTGGCATCCGAAATGAAACATACCGGAGTATTGTCGCTGACTTCAAACGAGAATCTCTTGACATAGAAGGCCTCCACGGACTTGTCATAGTACAGGACGGTATATGTCTTTCCTGTATCAAGCTTCTCTATCTTGACCAGCTCTCCCTGATATCTGTTGCTGAGGTCGGCAGTCGTAGTGTAATAAGTGCCGTCCTTGAAGATGGCCAGAATATGGTCTCCGGTATTGAACTGCCCGAGATGTGTTCCGCGGCCGTCCTCATTCAGCCTCTGTATGTCTTCGTCAAACCAGATGTCTTTTCCTCCTATCGTTGATACGCCCTTTGACTTGAGGCTTATTTTCTGAATAGGATTCTTCGACACAAGGTTGCCCCTTGAGGTCCTTCCCTTGATGGCAAGCTGGGAGAAGTCATACTCGTCAATAAGCTTCTTCAACTTAGGCCTCTGGCGCAGATAGATTTTGACGGTTTCCGCCTCTCCGTTGTGATTGACTGTGAACCAGAGTATCTGTGAGCCCGGAGTTCCCATTGTAATGTCATATTCCTTGTCGCGGGTTACGCTTGTCACGGCAAATCTCTTTGCATAGCTGACGGCTGTCTTGCCTTCACGGTATATGACATTATATATTGTCCTCTGGTCGTTCCTGTCGAAAAGACCGACATATAGTATATCTTTTCCGAAGAATGCTTTCTCGCTGACCTTGGTGACGACATACTTGCCGTCTTTGTGTATTACTATTATCTCAGAAAGGTCGGAACAATCGCAGATGAGTTCCGCATTGTCCTCCTTTTTCAGAGCGATTCCGACAAAACCTTCGGCCTTGTTTGCGTAGAGCTTTGCATTGTTGCTGACAACCTTGGTGACTGCGATGGATTCAAAGCCTGCCAGTTCCGTGCGCCTCGGGTAATTCTTGCCGTACTTCTTCTTGAGATTGCGGAAATAGTTGATGGTGAATTCCGTCAGATGGTCAAGGTGGTTCCTTACCTCCTCCATCTCATCTTCAATCCCGCGAAGCTTTTCTTCAACGGCCTTGGTGTCGAATTTTGAAATTTTGCGTACCGGCTTCTCAACGAGCTTGGTAATGTCCTCCATCGTAATGTCCCTCTTCAGCATATTCCGGTATTCAAGCATGGCAGAAAATACCTCCTGCAGCTGCTCTTCCCAGGTCACGGCATCGCTTTCAAGTATTTTGTACACCTTGTTCTCAAAGAAAATCTTTTCAAGGGAACTGTAGTGCCAGTCGTTTTCAAGCTCGTCAAGCCTGATCTGCAGTTCCTGGCCCAAAAGTGCCATGGTGTGTTCCGTACTGTATCGCAGCACGTCGTCCACATTCAGGAACTGCGGCTTATGGTCAACAATGACGCAGGTGTTAGGAGATATGGACACCTCGCAGTCCGTAAAGGCATAGAGGGCATCTATTGTCTTGTCCGGCGAGACATCGTTGGGCAGGTGTATGAGAATATTGGCCTTGTCTGTGGTAAGGTCATCGATTTTCTTGATCTTGATCTTGCCTTTGTCCTTGGCCTTGAGTATGGAATCTATTATTATATGAGTGGTTTTTCCGAATGGAATCTCAGTTATGGCAAGGGTGTTCTTGTCAATCTTCTCTATTTTTGCACGCACCTTCACAACGCCTCCGCGCTGTCCTTTCATATATTTGGAGCAGTCTGCAAAGCCTCCTGTAGGAAAGTCAGGATACAGTTCGAAGTCCTTGCCTTCAAGGCAAGCCACTGAGGCGTCAATCAGGTCATTGAAGTTGTGAGGGAGAATCTTTGAGGCCAGTCCGACAGCGATACCTTCCGCTCCCTGTGCAAGCAGGAGAGGGAATTTGATAGGCAGCTCGACAGGCTCCTGGTTACGTCCGTCGTAGGATGTCATCCAGTTTGTCGTCTTTGGATTGAAGACAACTTCCTTGGCAAATTTGGTCAGACGGGCTTCAATGTATCGCGGTGCGGCGTTTGAGTCACCGGTGAGGATGTTGCCCCAGTTTCCCTGGCAGTCAATCAGGTAATCCTTCTGGCCAAGCTGTACCAGGGCACCCAGAATCGACTGGTCTCCGTGCGGGTGAAACTGCATGGCCTGTCCGACAATATTGGCCACTTTTGTATATCTTCCGTCGTCAATTCTCCACATTGCGTGCAGAACCCTGCGCTGCACCGGCTTCAGTCCGTCTATTATGTGCGGTACTGCCCTGTACAGGATGACGTATGAAGAATAGTCCAGAAACCAGTCCTTGAACATTCCGGAAAGCTTGAATTTCCTGCTGTTCTCTCCGAGCAGCTTGTCGAATTTCCCCGGGGCAGCGTCTGCGACAGTTTCGCTCTCAGCCGCTCCGGACAGATTGCCTGTCCCGGCTATTTCATCTTCTGGAAGTTCCATCTCATCAAAACTCATATTCACCTCACTTGTTTAGACAGTGTTTATAATTTAGACCTGTGTTGCCGTTAATACTCATATCCGAACTTTCTCAGTTCTTTTTTGTTTTCCCTCCAGTCCGGGTCAACTTTTACAAAAAGTCTGAGAAAAACCTTTTTCTGGAAGAAATCCTCCAT
This sequence comes from uncultured Bacteroidales bacterium, assembly GCA_947177525.1. Lineage (GTDB taxonomy): Bacteria > Bacteroidota > Bacteroidia > Bacteroidales > UBA932 > Cryptobacteroides. The sequence goes on from CAMWUW010000024.1 coordinate 28,506, forward strand.
GTCCAGACGGGCCTGGGTGCCGATTTTTTTCAATGCCTGGCCTCCTTTGCCGATTATTATGCCTTTCTGTGTCTCGCGCATGACATAGATTACTGCACTGATGTCGTAGCGTTCAGAACCTTCCTTGAACTCCTCCACTGCCACCTCGCAACTGTATGGAATCTCTTCCTTATAGTTCAGGAAAATTTTCTCCCTTACGATTTCAGACGCAAAGAAACGGAGGTTTTTGTCCGTGAAGACATCCTTGTCATACCATGGCGGCGAGGCAGGAAGATTGTCCGTTATTGCACTGAATATGTTCTCGAGATTGAATTTCTCCTTTGCTGATGCAGGAAATATGGTGGCCTTGGGCAGCTTTTCCTGCCACCATTTCATCAGTTCAAGCACATGCTCCTGGCTGCTTATGTCAATCTTGTTGATTACCAGTACAATCGGACATTCCACCTTTACAAGCTTTGAGATATACTCTTCATTCTTGTCGCTTTTTTCTACGGTATCAGTTACATAAAGTATGACATCCGCATCACCGATTGCTGTATCAACAAAATTCATCATGCTTTTCTGCAGCATGTAGTTAGGCTTCAGGATACCGGGAGTGTCGGAGTAGACTATCTGATAGTCTTCCCCGTTCACAATCCCCATGATCCTGTGCCTTGTTGTCTGTGCCTTTGCCGTCACGATTGACAGCTTTTCACCGACAAGTGCATTCATAAGCGTGGATTTGCCTACATTCGGGTTACCGATGATGTTGACAAATCCTGCGCGATGTTTTTTGGTGTTCTCACTCATATATTAAATGTAGGCTCCCATTCTGAGGAGGTTCACTTCACCTTCGGTAAGGAATCTCCATTCGCCTCTCTTGAGGCCTTTTTTGGTAAGGCCGGCAAAGTAAACTCTGTCAAGTGCCTTGACCTCATAGCCGAGAGACTCAAAAATCCTTCTTACAATGCGGTTCTTTCCTGAATGTATCTCAATACCGAGCTTGCGGTGATCGTCTTCCTCAATATATTCAAGTGCATCGGCTGCTATCATTCCGTCTGGCAGCTCGACTCCGCTGAGAATCATATCATAGTCCTCTTTCTTGAGTTTTCCGTCAAGCGAAACCTGATATATTTTCTTTTTGTCGTATGACGGATGTGTCAGCTTCTCGGCAATTTCCCCGTCATTTGTAAACATGAGTACGCCGGTGGTGTTCTTGTCAAGCCTTCCCACAGGGAACACCCTTGAACCGCAGCCTTTCAGGAGATCCATTACGGTCCTGTCTGCATGGGGGTCGCTGGCTGTTGTCACATAGCCTTTCGGCTTATTCATTATTATGTAGACTTTTGCCTCTCCCTTGAGTCTTTCGCCGTTGAATCTGATGTCATCTGTCGAGATGTTCACTTTTGTACCGAGCTCAGTCACAACCTCGCCGTTTACTGTTACCACGCCTGCAAGTATGAAGTTGTCTGCCTCACGCCTTGAGCATATACCTGAGTTCGCGATGAATTTGTTGAGTCTTACTTCATCCTTCATCGGAATGGTTACGTGGTCGTTGTCAGAGTATCCGTTTGAATCTACCTGCGGCCTGCGGCTTATCATTTTGCTGATTCCGCTTTCATCCTCATCGCGGAAATAGTTGAAATCCGGCTTGTTGAAACTCCTTTTGCCATTTGAATAACCTCTTCTGTCTCCGTATGAAGAGCTCCTTGGCCTGTCTCCGAATGAGCGTCTCGGCCTGTCATTGTCACCGAATGAACGCCTTGGTCTGTCCTGTCCGTCGCCGAAAGAACGTCTTGGCCTGTCTG